>DATHTI010000200.1:0-13607 GCA_035463335.1 Pyrinomonadaceae bacterium
CACGCCCACTTCGCGTCATCAACACGTAAGCAAGCTCGATTGGGCTCAGGTGCACGTATTCAACTGCGTTTTCAAACCACCGCATGCTTTCAAACGCCGCGGCCTGGTAGTCTTCGATCACCGGTCGTCGCGTCTTTTCGAAATATGCGAGCGCCTCGGAAACGTTAGTCGTTTGCTGAAACGCTTCCGCCAGCGCGATCGCATCCTCCATCGCGAGCTTCGTCCCGGATCCAATCGAGAAGTGCGCCGTGTGTAAAGCGTCTCCAATCATTACGACGTTCTCAAAAAACCATTTGCGATTCTTAACCAGCAGAAATTTGATCCACTTCGAATTGTTCGAAAGCAGCTTGTGCCCGTTAAGATCCTGGGCGAAGACCTCTCCCACGTAATCCAGCGTCTCGTCGCTGCTCATCTGTTCGAAACCGGCGCTGGTCCACGTCTGTGGATCACACTCGACAATAAACGTGCTGGTTGTGGGACTGAATTTATATGAATGCGCGGCGAGGACTCCGGCGCTGTTCTCGCGAAACGTGAGCGTCAATCCGTGGAATAGCTGGTGAGTTCCGTACCAGATATAACGATTCGCGCGTAAATCGAGCTCGGGCTGGAACTGCTCCGCATAACGCAGTCGTACCGTGCTGTTCACGCCGTCGGCAGCCAGTAAAAGATCGCAATCGCTTCGCAGCGCCTCGATATCGTGAATCTCAGTACGAAAATTGATCTCGACGCCAAGCTGCTCGGCCCGTCGCTGGAGAATTTTTAGTAACTGAAGCCGCGCGATTCCCGAAAAGCTGTTACCGTGAATCGAAATCTTCGCATCGCGATGAACAACATCAACGTTGTCCCATGCCTCGAACTGTTTGGTAATTTCAGCATGCGAGACGTCATCAGCCGCGCGCAGGTTGGAGAGCGTCTTTCCTGAGAAAACCACACCCCAGCCGAACGTATCATCGGGACCATTGCGCTCATAGATCCTGATCTGGTGCGCCGCTCCGGCCTTCTTCATCAATATCGCGAAATAAAGCCCCGCCGGCCCACCACCAATGACGTTGATCTTCATACTTGGCGCCACAAAATGCACATAACTCCGGACTTATTTAGGTGCTTTTTGGTAGTGGCGCAGTTTGAATTAACGCCGAAGGCGTTCGCTAATTTGAGCCCAGGGTTCAAGCATAGCGAGAACCCTGGGTAACTAACAGAAGTTCGATTCAACCCTGAAAGGGTTCGCCAGCAGCTTAACCCTTTCAGGGTTTGACCTGAGGTTTGCGCCTTTCCCCAGGGTGGTCGCTACGCTCCAACCCTGGGCTCAAATTAGCGAACGCCTTCGGCGTTAATTCAAACTGCATCACTGCTGCTTTTGTGCCTCGTGGCTACTATTTTCTCCTTTGGAAATAGCATGCTCAATGAGTTCAAGGCTGGTGATCTCCTTCCAGGTATTCTAAGCCCTCCACTTTTGGATCGAAGCCGTAGGCGCGAATTACGTCCTGGCGTGGTAGCACACGCGCAATGAAGCGTCGATTAATTCCGACTTCGCCTGCCTCGGGAAAGCGGTATTTTAGATCTGCCACCACCATCTGCCGGGCAGCGTCGGTGAGTGCAAATGCCATCGAGAGTCTTTGCTCCGGTGAAAGCTTTCGCATCAATTCAAAATGCTTGTGCTGGATATGTGAAGTTGTGTCAGGCGAAAGCGGCTTCATACTTGTTCCTTCAAGAGCTGGCCGGCGATGACGAGCTTTTGTATCTCAGACGTGCCTTCGTAGATGCGCAGCGCGCGCACGTCGCGATACATGCGCTCGACCACGGTGCCGCTGACCAGACCCGCGCCGCCGTGAATCTGGACGGCGCTGTCGATGATGCGCCCCGCAGCTTCGGTGGCGAATAGCTTGGCTTCACTCGCCTCGCGTGTCACGCGCCCGGTCTCCGTGTCTCGCGCGTAAGCCGCGCGGTAGACGAGCAGTCGCGCTGCGTCGAGCTCAGTGATCATATCAGCCAGTTTTGCCTGGACCAGTTGATGCTCAGACAACAAGCGGCCAAACTGTTTACGCGCGGATGCGTAACGAACTGCCTGGTCCAACGCGCGCCGCGCCATGCCACATGCTGCGGCCCCAACGCTCGCGCGAAACGTGTCCATCGTTTCCATCGCCAGTTTGAAACCGTCGCCTTCGTCTCCGACCATGTCTTCAGCCGGCACACGACAGTCGTTGAAAGCAATCTCTCCGATCGGATGTGGCGCTATCAATGGCGTACGCTCGATAACGTGGAAGCCAGGCATCTTCGAGCCGACCACAAAAGCAGAAAGCACCGGCCGCCCGTCTTCGCGTGTTCCTGTTTTGGCGAACACGATGTAGAAATCAGCAATGCCTGCGTTTGAAATGAATCGCTTTCTGCCGTCGATGACGTACGTTTCACCGTCGCGGCGTGCTGTTGTCTCGATTGCGGCAACGTCTGATCCGGCGTTAGGTTCAGTGAGGGCAAACGCGGCGATCGCTTTGCCGTTGGCCGCGCGTGAAAGCCAGAAGTCGCGAACGTGCTCGGGTGCGGCGCGAGCAATCGCGTATGTTCCCAAACCCTGCATTACGAAAGCCAGATCCGCGAGTGGGGAAGAGTAAGCAAGCTCTTCGCGAATCAAACAGAGCGAACGAACGTCGAGCTTCGACTCGGCCACTGCGTAGCTCAAAAGCCCGGCGCGCGCGAGCAGTTGTACAAAGTCGCGCGCCATCTCTTCAACATTGTCTTCCGCCGCTGCACGCGGCTCGATCTCCTGTTGAACAAACTGCGCGACACTTTGCGCGAGATTGCGATGCTCCGGAGTGAAGAAGGGAAGTTGATCGATCAGGCGATCCATTTTTATTGAAACTTTGCCTCGCGTTTCGCGACAAATGCTTCGTATGCTTCGCGATAATCCGGGTGCTGCATGCAGATAGCTTGCGCCTGCGCTTCGCTTTCGAGCGCAGTCTGAAAGTTCATGTCAAACTCACGGTTGAGCATCTCTTTCGTTTTACCGAGAGCGAATGCCGGTCCACGTGCGAGTTTCTCAGCAAAGGCTCGGGTTGTGGTTGCCAGCTCGCTGGCGGGTACAACGCGATTGTAGAGCCCGATGCGTTCGGCTTCAGCAGCGCTGACGAAGTCTCCTGTGAAAAGCATCTCCGTTGCTTTCGCTAGTCCGACGACGCGCGGCAGCAAATAAGAAGCGGCCATGTCCGTGCCCGCGAGTCCGACCTTCACAAAGAGAAATGCGATCTTGGCTTCTTCACTCGCAATACGAATGTCAGACGCGAGTGCGATACATGCGCCGGCGCCGGCCGTCGTGCCATTCAGGCTCGCAATCACAGGCTTCGGCAGCGCGCGCATGTTCTGAATAAGCTCGCACGTCATGCGCGTGAACTCGAGCAGTCCTTCCATGTTACGACTGAAGAGCTCGCCGATAATGTCGTGTACGTCACCACCGGAACAGAAAGCTCTTCCGGCACCCGTGATCACTACAACACGCACCGCGCTTTCGTTACGCAATGCAGCAAACGTGTCGGTCAGCTCTCGGTAGACTTCTAACGTCAACGCGTTGAGACGCTCGGGACGATTGAGCGTGATTGTGGCAACGCCGGAGTCGTCCTGCTGGTAAAGAAAAGTGGTTGGCTGTTTCATGCGGGGATTACCGCCACGCCTTCGATTTCAACTTTCGCGCGATCGTCGAGCAAGCCCGCGACCTGGACAAGGACCATGGCGGGGAAGTGTTTGCCCATGTGTTTGCGATAACGGTCGCCAACTTCCTTCGTGCGCTCGCGATACTCGATCTTGTCCGTGACGTATATCACGAGCCGCGCCATATTGTTTGGCTCTCCTCCGGCCGCGCGCACCACCGCGATAACGTTCGCGAGTGCTTTGTCGAACTGCTCGACGAAGTCGTCGCTGACGATCGATTGGTTGTTATCCCATGCGATCTGGCCCGCGATGAACAGCAACTTGCCGCCGCCGTCTACGAGCAGCCCATTCGAGTAACCATTCGGCGCACCGAGAGCCTCAGGGTTGATTAACTTGAAGGACATTGTGAGGACAGGTTAACAGATCCGCGTTTGTCCGCGTAAATCTGCGGCTGGATTTTTTACAGCAGCTTATCGAGACGCGAGGCCAGTTGCGCGGCGAGGTTGCCGTTGGGATCGAGCCCGCCGATTGGACCATCCGACATGTTGCCCTGTTTATCGAGAATCACGATCGACGGCAGTTGGTCAACGCCAAACTTCTTCGAAATCGCACCGTCCGGATCCCGCAATACAGTGACTTTTAAACCATACTTGTTCGCGAACGCTCGCAGTTGTTCGTCGCTCGCAAAATTTTTCGACTTGGCATCGTCTGACTCAGTGCTGACCCAGTAGACGACCACGCCGCGATTGCTGTATTCGTCTGCCAGCTTTCTCACGCCCTGAAGCTGTGTGCGCGAGAGTGGCAACCACGATGCCCCGAACGCCAGCACGACGATTTCACCACGAAGGCTGCTGGACGAGACTGTTTGGCCGTCGATCGACCGCAGCGAGAAGTCCACGGGTGCCGGGTTCTGCCCCAGAGCAACGCTGATTGCGAGCAGGGTCATCAACCCGGTGGCCATGACTCGTTTTCGACTGTTTCGAACCATCTTTCTCCTTCGTCGAACGGGTTCTAAAACGCTCGACTAAGTGCCTTAGATGAATACAGACCGGGTTTCGTTGGTCTAATCCTGCGGCGGCTCCGGCGCCGGCCGGCCCGTAACTTCCAAGTGTAGGGACGTGTAATCATCCCACGTATCCATGTCGCGAGCAATGAACGGCGAGTTAACTGGGACGCGTTTGACCGCATCGCGATGTGCTTCAAAAAGCGCCCGCAGGCCCCCGCTCCCCGTCAGGTTTGACAATTCGGCCTTAAAACCGAGATCGACGAGGACCGGATGTCCGCCGCGGTTCTGCCACGTGGGGATGACGATGCGAGCGCCTGTTTTCCACGATTCGAGGAGTGTTGAGACGACTGCCGGCGGAACTGCGGGGTAATCTACAAGCGCGATCAAGGTCGATTTAGCTGTCTCGGGAAGCTCAGGCACGCCCGCCGCGATCGATGCACCCATCTCGCTATCAGGATCAGGATTAAGTGCGAATTTAACTCCGGAGATTTTGTGTCGAACGTCGTCGGCACGATGGCCCAAAACGACAACGATATCCTCGACACCACCTTCGCGCAGGTAGTCGATACAACATTCGATGACCGTTTTGGTTCCGAAGGGCAGGAGTGGCTTGAATGCGCCCATGCGGCTGGAGCGGCCGGCGGCGAGAAGAATTGCTGCACAGGATTTCACCTGATTATCTTGTAATCCTGTCTACTTCCGAGATTAGGTCTGAAGGTCACGGAGCGCGCGGAGTGTGTATTGCCGGGCCATCTGCTTGCGCCACTGGTAGACGAAGTCGGTGTTGTCGAGTGGACGCGCCTTGATGTAAGCCGCTTCAGCAGCCGCCTGGATTTGATCGTCTGCGAATGGCTTACCGATCAACGCAGTCGCTGCTTCTTTGACCTCGACTGGCGAGGGTGCGATACCACCGAGAACGATGCGCGCGTCGGTGACCGCGGCGTTGTCGGTTTTGATCCACGACGCGACGCCGAGTACCGGAAAGTCAAAAGCACCGCGGCGGCGCAGTTTCTGATACGAAGCGCGCCAGCCGTTTGTCGACGGCAGTTGTATATCGACGAGGAGCTCGTCAGGACGTTTGTGCAGGTAGTCGATGCCGTCGTCGTTGTACAACCCGGCAGCGTCGATTACGCGCTCGCCGAGAGTGGAAGCGAAGCGCAACTTCGCGCCGATGGCGACCATCACCGGAACGAGATCTGAAGACTGCACCGCCCAGCACTTCGAGCTTCCGGGCGCGACCCAGCAGATGTCGCCATCCTTCTTGAGACAGAAGTTGATCCCTTTGCGCCACTCGTAGTTTTGATCGTAGTAATTGCAACGCGTGTCGAGCAGTAGGTTGCCGCCGACGGTTCCCATGTTGCGGAGTATGGGTGTGGAGATCGTGCGAGCGGCTTTCGCGACGACGGGATAGTCACGATTGATGATTGGGTGTTCGCAGATGTCCGTGAGGGTAACTGACGCGCCGATGCGCAACCCGCCTTTGCCATCGCCCGTGATCTGGTTGAGCTCCGGCAGACGCATCACTGAAATGACGGTTTTGGGCGTCTGTTGCCGGCGCTTCATGTTTGGATACAGATCTGTTCCCCCGGCAACAAACTGCCCCACAGGCCCCGCCTCACCGCGAATCCTCACCGCCTCCGCGATCGTCTGCGGAACGTGGTATTCAACTTTGGGCAGTCGCATCAGAGCTGATGTTAGGCTCGCTTCTTCTCTCTGGCCTTCAACTCGGGGTGACGAGCAAGAAACCCGCCGCGCTTGGCTTTGTAGCGTCCAGGTTTGAGCGTTGCATCCTCGTCTATCCCCGCCGCCAAGTCGGCCAGGTAATCTTCCTCTGAGACTTCAATGATCACATTTTCGCCATCGTCTTCTACGATTGAAAAGACAAAGGGTCTATCGGTTGATTCTTCGCTCATAAATCTTACGTTCTGCTTGATTAGCCTTCCGGGCTGAAATGAGTCGGATTGTACTCGTTGGCCGCACCGTATAAACGACAAACAACAGGCGCCGACTTGAGAACCCGATTAGGGAAAATCGTGTCTCGTCGGTTGAATGGAATGTGTCGTAGACTTCGACGGCATCGGGATCATTGAAAACTTCCGTCGCTTCTCTGAAGCTGATCTTGTGCTTAAGGACATTTAATAACGCTTTATTAGCGTCCCATTCGAATCTCATAGTGAGGATTTGAGTCCGAGAAATTTAAAGTTTAGTTTAGTTCGTTACTCTCACGAATGCACGGCCACGCGCGGCATCTCGCTGCCGTCTCCTCCTTCAGCCGGCGTCAGCACCTTCAACGGCTCAGGCCAGGCGACGGGCGGAACGCTGTCCGGCCCATATCGCCCATCACGACCACGTGCTTTGTCTTTCAACGCGCGCATGATTTTCTCCGGCGTTATCGGAACCTCGTCAATCCGCACACCCACCGCATTGTACACGGCATTCGCGACCGCCGGCGGCACCGGCAACAACGGGCCCTGCCCGACTTCCTTCGCGCCGTATGGTCCATTCGGATCCGGATCTTCGATCAGGTACGTCTCCACCTCGCACATCTCCATCGTCGTCGGGCTCTTATACTCCAGCATCGACGGAAACTTGTGTACGACGTTGCGGTTCTCGCGATAGACCATCTCTTCCATCAAGATCTCGCCAAGGCCCATGTAGACACTGCCTTCGACCTGGCCAATCACGAGCATCGGATTGATCGAGCGTCCAATGTCATGCGCGATCCACACACGCTCTACCACCACAATCCCGGTATCCGGATTTACATCAACCTCGGCAACCGCAGCGGAGTAACTGTACGCCGGCGATGGTCCAACACCGGAACCTTTGAACTTGCCAGGCGAACGCGGTGGTGAATACGAGCCGACAGTCCCAATCGTCCCAAACTTCGACTCCGCCAGCACGATCGCTTCCGCAAACGAAACACCCACTTCAGGATTCTCGACATCAAACACGCGGCGCTCCGCAAGCGAGAGGTTCTCGATCGGAACGCCGAGCTTCTCTGCCACAGCCATCACGAGCAACTCACGCGCACGCTCGGCCGCCTGAATCGCGGCGTTGCCAGTCATCAGCGTGACACGAGAAGAATAACTACCGAGATCAACCGGCGTCAGATCCGTATCAGCAGTGACGACGCGAATATCAAACGGATCGATTCCAAGAACTTCGGCGACGATGTAAGCAAGTATCGAATCCGATCCCTGCCCGATGTCCGTCGAACCACACATCACGCAAACGCCGCCCTGCCGATCGAGGCGAAGCTGCACACCCGATTGCGGCATGTTGTTCCAGTAAATCGGCAAACCCGCACCACAGATATAAGAGCTGCAAGCGATACCGATACCTTTGCCAAACGGCAGCTTGCGATTGTTCTGGTCCCACGAAAAGCGTTCTGCCCAGCGCGAGCCTTCAACAACTTTGTCGATACACGCGCCCAAACCCATGCTGCCAATGCGCAGGTAATTCGCTGTCACGGTGTTCGGTGCGACAAGATGGTTGCGACGAATATCTACGGGATCAATCCGGAGCTGCTCGGCGATTTTGTCGAGCTGGACTTCGAGGGCGTAGCGCGGCTGCGGTGTGCCGTGCCCGCGCTTTGGACCACACGGCGGCTTGTTTGTAAACGTTCGTATGCCCTGAAACTTATAACGCGGCACTTCATACGTTACAGTCTGCAACGCGCCGGTGTAGAACGTACTCGCGACACCATAGCTGCCATACGCACCACCATCGAGATACGACTGAAAGTGCATCGCCGTGATCGCGCCGTCGTTCTTCACACCCGTCTTGACGTGCATCAACACCGGATGACGCCCACGATGACAGTAAAAGACTTCTTCACGCGTCAACGTCACTTTCACCGGACGGCCGGTAATCATCGAGAGCTTGCAAACTACGACTTCGTGATTAAACGGATCGCTCTTGCCGCCAAAGCCACCACCATTCGGCGTCGCAATCACACGAATATGGCTGGCAGGCAGGCCCAGCACTTTCGCGAGCGCGCGATGAACGTAATGCGGCGTTTGCGTCGAGCTCCAAAGCGTGATTTTTCCGTCTGAGTCGAAGTGCGCCACCGCGGCGTGCTGCTCCAGCGGCAGGTGCGTGTTGCCTTCGTAGAAGAACGTGTCTTCGCGAACGAGGTCGGCTTCCGCGAACCCTTCTTCGAGATTGCCAAACTCAAGAGAAATCTTTTTATGAACGTTGCCGCCGTCGCCGTAGTCGTGAATACGCGGCTCATCGATCAAGACGGCTTCCTCGATCGTCGAGATCGTGTTCAGCGGCTCGTATTCGACCTCGATCAAGTTCATCGCATCGAACGCGACGTCTTCATCCACGGCGGCAACAGCCGCTACCGGATCGCCGATGAAGCGCACCTTATCGATGCAGAGCGCGTGCTCGTCCTGGCTCACAGGCAGAATGCCGTAGGGAATCGGAAAGTCTTTTCCGGTGACCACAGCAAAAACGCCGGGCAATGCCAGCGCTTTCGAGACGTCGATGCTTTTGATCAACGCGTGAGGCAGATGTGAGCGCAGGATCTTGCAGAACAACATGCGCGGCAAAACGATGTCGTCCGCGAACTTCGTCTGGCCGACACACTTCGCGCGCGCGTCAACCTTGCGAAACGGTTTACCTATTACTTTGAAGTCTTTAGCCACAGATTTCACTGATTACACTGACTGATCGCCGCGGATGCGCGCGGCCGCCAATTCGACTGCCTCGTAGATTTTAATATAACCGGTGCAACGACACAGGTTCCCGGAGAGCGCTTCCTGAATCTCAGCACGTGATGGGTCAGGTGATTTCTTCAACAACTCTTCCGCGACCAGTAAAAACCCCGGCGAGCAATAACCACACTGCGCCGCACCCAGGTCCGCGAACGTCTCTTGTAACGGGTGTAGCTCCGCTCCATTCGCCATTCCTTCGATCGTCTTCACCTCACGACCTTCCGCATCGAGACCGAGCATCAGGCACGACAGGATCGAACGTCCATCGACGAGCACTGCGCACGTACCACACTCGCCCAGCTCGCAGCCGTGCTTTGTCCCGGTGAGATTGAGATCCTCACGCAAAACTTCCAGCAACGTCTTGTGCGGTGCGAAGGCGACCTCAGTGTGTTCGCCGTTGAGTGTGAAATGAATGTGCTTCTTACTGTGGAGCGGCAACGTCTTTCTTCTTCACCTTATTCAAAATCGTGTTATCGATGAGGCGTGTTTTGCCGACATACGCCGCGAGCGCGATCAGGATCGGTCGATCGTCGAGCCGATCAAGTTTTTCCAGCGTCTCTGCATCAGCAATAGTTACGTAGTCTAAACGGGCGCGCGGTTCTGTTTCGATAGTCGAGCGGATTATGTCGGCGATGCGGCCCGCGTTTCGCTCGCCCTCTTTGAATGCCGTCTTCGCCTGTTTCAACGCCTTATGAAGGATCGTCGCAGAGTTCTGCTCGTCCGGAGTCAGATAAAGATTGCGTGACGAGATCGCGAGTCCTGAGTCTTCGCGCACGATCGGCAATACGACGATTTCAGTATCGAAGGCCAGATCTTTCACGAGTCGCTTAATCACGAGCGCCTGTTGCGCGTCCTTCTGTCCGAAGAACGCAAAGTCGGGCCGCACGGTGTTGAGCAAGATCGTGACGACTGTCGCGACACCGCGAAAGTGGCCCGGCCGTGAATGCCCTTCGAGCTGTTCTGAAAGACCTTCAACGTTCACGTACGTCGAAAAACCTTTCGGATAAATCTCTTCAACAGTTGGTGCAAAAATGTAATCGACGTTGTAATCAGTCAGCAGCGCCGTGTCTTTAGTCAGGTCGCGCGGGTAGTGCTCGAAGTCTTCGCCTGGTCCAAACTGCGTCGGATTCACAAAAACAGAAACCACCACTACATCGCACATCCGTCGTGCTTCGCGCACGAGACTCAGGTGTCCTTCATGCAGCGCGCCCATCGTCGGAACGAGTCCGACAGTTTTGTCCTGTTCACGGCGAATTTTGCGCGCGACGGAACTCATGCGCTGACGGCGATTTATGATCTCCATAGTTGAGGTTGGATTAGGACTTCTCGGCCTTTGAGTCTCTCGATGGGACCTCGATATCCAGCTCCGCCGCCGTTTGTGCGGGCAGCCCGTACGATTCTGCTTCCGACGGGTACGTGCCGTTTCTCACGTCTTCAGCATATCGTGTGACCGCGTCGGTCATCACCTCGCGCAAGTTTGCGTAAGGTCGCACGAAGCGAGCTTGTTTGCTAAACGATAGACCCAGCATGTCGTGCAGGACCAGCACCTGGATATCGCAATGAATACCCGCGCCGATTCCGATCGTCGGAATGCTGATGCTCTCGGTGATCATCCTGGCGATTTCGCGAGGCACGACTTCAAGCACAACGGCAAACGCGCCTGCATCTTCGAGTGCTTTCGCATCGTCGATCAACTGTTGCGCTGCTTTCGTCGTCTTGCCTTGCACGCGATAAGCGCCGAGCTGATTGATCGATTGCGGCGTGAGCCCGATATGGCCCATGACGCTGATCTCTTCGTCCACGAGCCGCTTCACGAGATGTACGCGCTTGTGCCCGCCTTCGAGCTTGATTGCTTCGGCGCCGCCTTCTTTAACAAGCCGCAGCGCGTTTCTCACCGCGTCGTCATCGCCGGTGTGGAAAGTGCCGTAGGGCATGTCTGCTACGAGCAAAGCTCGTTGTACAGCGCGCCGCACCGCTTTCAGGTGGATGAGAATTTCTTCGAGTGTCACCGGCACGGTGTTGCCGTACCCGAGGACGACATTGCCGAGGCTGTCGCCGACGAGAATGACATCGATTCCGGCTTCATCAACGATGCGAGCGGTCGGGTAATCGTACGCTGTCAAACAAACGAGTCGTTCGCCACGTTGTTTACTTAACCGCAAAGACGGTGCACTAACCTTTTCCGGCCTTTCAGGCGTCAGATACGGCATGATTAGCTCTCTTTACACCACGATTTGTGGACAATTGGATTGCCAGTGAAACAGGAGACTTGCAGTTGTCGCGGGCGTGATAACAAGGCGGGCATTATAGAACCACAGATTACACAGATCAATCCACGGTATCCGTGGCTGTTTGGGGTTTCCACCGGATTACGGTGGATCTGTCGGTTGTATTAGCCAACAGCTCACGAAACGATTTTCCGATTACAGGATGCACCAGATTGGGAGCGAGCTCGGTAAGTGGCACCAGAACGAAGCGTCGCGCAGCGATGCGCGGGTGTGGAAGTTTCAAAAATTCCGTATCAGATCGCATATCTTTGAATATCAACAGATCGAGATCGATCGTCCGTGGACCCATCGGCACGTCTCGTGTCCGCCCTAATGCATACTCAATCCGCAACAATCGCGCGAGTGTCTGTTCCGGCGATGGCAGCGTCGAGCCACGCAGCTCCGCTACCATGTTGAGAAACGCCGGCTGGTCCTCATACTCGACCGGCTCAGTTTCGTAAATGCTCGAGAGTCGAATAACATCCAAACCGGCGTCGAGCATGCCATGCACGGCGAGCAATAGGTATCCGGCACGATCGCCGAGATTGGAACCGAGTCCGACGTAAGCGTTTTGAATCATTGAGCGATGTCCCAACTCCTGACCTTAATCTGGCTTAAATGGCGACTGTTGCGCAACTCGCTTCGTTCCTCGAAAGCGGTTGTCAATCGCGTGGCCTCGATTCTCGGTATGGTCGTCGCGCTGTTTTTGGCCCTCATGGTGGCGGTCATTCTCGGCTTCGCTGCGTACGCGCTCAGCCAGCCTGATGCACTCGGCGACGCCTTCAGGCAAACAGCCACACGGGAAGTTTCAGCATCTGCATCAGCCGAGTTCATATTCTTTTCAATCTTCGGGCTCATCTATCTCATGTGGGCCACTGTGCCTCTGAGTATCGGCGGCAGCAAACAGTTCGATGCTGGTAAGCTGCTGATGTATCCGATCACTCTTCGCAAGCTGTTTGCAGTCGACTTTGTGAGCGAGCTGACAACGCTGCACTCGGTGTTCGCAATACCTGCCGTGATCGCGATCTGTGTCGGTGTCGCGTTCGGCACAGGCAATACGGCGACAGCTCTGCTGACCGCGATTCCAGCGATACTCTTTGGCATCGCTCTCTCGAAATGGCTTTCGACAATTATCGGCTCACTGCTACGTCGTAGACGCGCGCGCGGTGAAACGATCGTGGCGCTGATCGGCGCTGTGGCTGGGTTAAGCGCAGCGGTTGCAGGGCAGATTGCGCCGATACTTTTCAAGCACGCTGAATCGTTTCAATCGTTGCGCTGGACACCGCCGGGAGCAGCCGCGTTTCTGTTAGTCGGCAGCGCCGATGACCAGATCGCTTATGGGCTCGCCTTTGTCACGCTGAGTGCTTACGGGATCGCGTTGATCGTTTTTACTTACTGGATCGCCCGTCGTGCTGCACTCGGAATGGAAGGACGGCGACGGCAGAAGACAGCCGTCGTCAGGGATAACGTGACTGGTTATTCCGGTTGGCAACTGCCGCTGGTTTCGCCTCAGCTCTCGGCAATCGTCGAGAAGGAAGTGCGCTACGCGACGCGCAACGCGCAAATACGAATGATGGCGTTGATGCCTTTGATTCTCATCGTTGTTCGCTTTGTGAACGCACAAAGGCTGGGAACTGACAGAACGGCGCCGCCGGGTAGCTTTCTTACATACGGCTCGGGACTACTTGCGACTGGCGGAGTGCTTTACGTGTTCCTCATCCTCGCCGGCATATCGTGTAATCAATTCGCGTTCGAAGAAGGTGGAATGCGGACGCTGATTCTGTCGCCGATCGATCGTCGCAAAATACTGCTGGGAAAAAACATCGCGATCACGCTCCTGGCACTTGTCTTCGCGACGATCCTTTTGACGCTGAACACCATCGTCTTTCGTGATCTGGATGCAGAAAAACTGTTGTTCGTCGGTTTGAGTTTCGTGATCTTCGCGGCGCTCAGCTCAACGATGGGCAACTG
>DATHTI010000201.1:0-2491 GCA_035463335.1 Pyrinomonadaceae bacterium
CGCTTCGTACCAGAGGTATTCCGAAGGCGTAGTTGTTTGGGAATAGACCGGCGCTGCGTAGATTAGTAAAAGCAGCGCCGTGTAGATCAGTGGCTTAACCAAGCGCTTCCAGGCACTCCCGAAGCGTTCGCTGGCGGCAAGTGAACATCGGCGTGTCGCGCAGCGTGTAGGAGCTCGCTTTGGTTTCGCGAAGCTCCTGGACCAGGTCGAGAAAGTCAGACGGGTAGTCAGTTTCAAACGCTACGACAAACTCCTGATCGTCGAGGCCAAACGAGTACGTGGTGTGCAGTTTTACTGAGCGATACTTCATGCCGATCCGGATGTGCTCGTCCATCATTTCATGGCGCTGCTCAGCCGGCCGTGAATACCACTCGCGAGTTTTAACAAACGGGTAGACGAAGAGATACTGCGATTTGCCGGGAAAGATGTGCAGCCGATCTTCAACATGCTCGGGATTATCTTTATCGATGTACATCGAGCGCTTGGTCATTGAAAGGAACGACTGCGTGGGCTCGATGTATTTGGCCATCTCGGTTTTGTTGAGGCGCGCGGTCATCTCCTGGATCGGATCGAGCTCGTAACCGATGCGCCAGATCATGAAGTCAACATTCGTACGAAGTCCAATAGTCGAATAAGAATGAATCAGCAAAGAGGACCGAAACTCATCGACAGTCTTAACAAACTCGTCACGACAGCGCTGTTTGTCGCCATCAGCGAGTAGGCGCCACTCGGGACGCGCATGATAGAACGTGAAGTTGACAAACTGTCGAGGAAGCTTCCCCCTCTCGACTTCGACTTCCGCGTAAGCAGGGGCGAGTCGAAGCGAGCCGCGTTGGGCATTACCTGGATCCTTATCGCTACTCATTTGTGTTTACCTCAGGCCTGGACTACAGAATGACTAACCTTGGAAGAATCAGCGATGCAAAGTTATTCTGCCCAGTCTCAGGGCTGAATGCAAATCGGGGACGAAGATCCGTGCAATCCGTGTTCCGGTTTACGGAAGAAACTCGAACGCTTCTCCGTCAAAGGTGACGAGGTAAACACATGACCGTCGAAACATCGCGCCGCTCGTTTCTCAAGTTTCTGCCGCTCGCTGCCGTTTTCGCCTCTATCGGCGGCGCGGCATTTCGCTTTCTTCGTCCGAAAATCGCCGTTGCGACTGATAGCTGGCTCGACGTTGCACCGGTTTCCGAGCTGACTGGTCCACAGCCAATCAGCCGCAAGATCGTGGCTGAGCAGATCACCGGCTGGGCCATCACGACCGAAGAGCACAACGTGTTTGTCCTCCCGGCGAAGAACAACCAGGTGGTATCGGCAACTTGTCCTCACGAAGGCTGCGAAGTCGCGTGGGAACAAAACACGAATCGCTTCTCCTGTCCGTGCCACGAGAGCTACTTCGCCGCCGACGGCTCGCGTATCAGCGGCCCTGCTCAGCGCGGGCTCGACGCGTTGCCGGCGCGCGTACAGGACGGAAAACTGCAAGTGCAATACATCACCACAGAACAGGCAACACGCGCATGAGAAGCGACAATGGCATGCACGCGTGGTTACAAACGACGACCGGCATTGTTGCTGTACTACTTGCGGCTCAGTTTCTGACCGGAGTCTTGCTGGCGTTTTATTACGTGCCTTCGGTCGATCATGCTTACACGACTGTGTCGTACATCGAGAAGGTCGTGTCGTCAGGTTCGTGGATTCGCTCGCTGCATCACTACGGATCGCAGTGGCTCACCGTCTTTGTTTTCCTTCACGTGATCCGGCTGTTTTGGGACAGTGCTTACATTTCGAACAGGATTCAATGGATCGCTGCGATCCTGATGCTGGGTCTGGTGATGGCGGCCGGCGGCACAGGCTATTCGCTGCCGTGGGACGCGCGCGCGTTTTTCAGTACCCGCGTGGCGGAAGGATTGATGGCCGGGCTTCCATTTGCCGGAAGTCTCGCGCGCCTCTGGTTACTCGGCGGCAGCGAGATCTCATCGATCACGCTCTCACGCTTCTTCGCGCTTCACGTGCTTGTGATTCCAGCGTTGATAAGCGCGGTTGTGGTGTGGCGACTATTCCGTTCACAAATCGCGGAGCTGTTTGGACCACGCGATGCGATCATCAGCAGTCTCGTGTTTCTTGCGCTCGCGCTTTGGGCGTTGAAGAATCCGGCGCCGCTTGGTCCAGCAGTTACTGAAGCCGGTGCAGATTATCTGCCGCGACCGGGTGCGCAGTTTTTGTGGCTCTATCAATCGTTGAAATACATTCCGGGCGGACTCGGATCGATTGTGGGCGTGGTCCTGCCGGGAATTGTCCTGGCAGTTCTGGTTGTATTGCCGTGGCTCAAGCGACAGAGATTGATTGCGGGCTCGTTGCTCGGTGCCGGCGTCGTTCTCGTTGTGATCATGACCGCGGCTTCGTATCTCAGCGATCGCCGCGATCCGAAAGCGGCGCAACAATTCGCGCGACAAACAGCAGCAGAAGAAGCATGGCGCCGTGAGCCCTTCAC
>DATHTI010000202.1:0-2473 GCA_035463335.1 Pyrinomonadaceae bacterium
ATGAACTCGACGAACGAGGTGGGCATCGGTTTTCATCGCGTCGATGGCAGCGCTAAACCCGAGCTCGAGCCTTTCCTGCGGATCGCAAAGTTCATGTCGCAGTACGGCCACTATCTGAAGGATCGCGTGCCCGAGCCGGTAGTGATGGTGATTCCACACTCGCAGATGTTTTCGCCGCGCAGTTTTGCGCATGAGGCGACACGGCGGTGCGTGCGCGCGATGTATTACCACTGCGGCGTGCCAATGCAGGCTGTGAGTGAGTACAACGTTCCGGAATACCTGGACCAGGCGAAGGTGATCATCGTTCCGTCGCCTGTAGTTTTCCGGTCGAAGAGCTGGACTGCCGTGGTCCAACAAGCGAGTCGAGGAGCAACAGTCGTGATTTCAGGAGCGATCGATCTCGATATGCTTCCGGCATCCAGTCTTTCAACGCAGCCCGTGAAGAATTTGCCAATCGCGGAGTCGGAGACGATTACGATTGCTGCGCGCGAATACCTGGTGCGATACGAGGGAGAGAAGATGCAGCGGCTCGAAAAAGCCGTGGACCGGTCGTCACTAGCTCAACCGGTGCAGCCGCTGAATGTGCCTTATGATACTGGACGACTGATGTGGAGCCCTTTACCGTTGGAGCTCGGCGACTCGATGGCTGCACTCGTAGCGTTCTATAACCTGGCGCTCTCCACGACAGGCATCTCTCCGATTTTTACAGCAACACCACGAACACCCGCCGTGCTCGTTTTGCCGTCGCTGTTTCGCGACGTGGTGCTCTACACATTTGTCTCTGAAACCGATCGCGACACGCAGATGCAGGTCACACATCTCGAATCGCGAACCAGCTTCCCCGTCTCCGTCCCCGCCCAACGCACCGCGATGGTTCTGCTCGAACGAAAAACTGGAAAGATCATTGGCCGGATGTAGTTTTTAGCCGCGGATTTACGCGGATGAACGCGGATTTTTTTAGTGTATTATCCGCGCATGTCAAAAATCCTGCTTGCGGTTCTGCTCCTGTGTGTCTTTGTAAACCCACTTTCGGCACAAACTGTTTCTGACGATTACAACGCCGTTTTCAAGCCGCTGAAGTGGCGATCGATTGGCCCGTTTCGTGGTGGGCGGTCGGTGGCGGGCACCGGTGTGGTGGGCGATTCGAAGACCTATTACATGGGAACGACCGGTGGCGGTCTCTGGAAGACCGAGGACATGGGACAGAGCTGGCGCAATATCTCCGATGGTTATTTCAAGACCGGGTCAGTCGGCGCGATCGCTGTCGCCGAGAGTGATCCGAATGTCGTTTACGTTGGCATGGGCGAACACGCTGTGCGCGGTGTGATGACGCATCACGGCGACGGTGTTTACAAATCGACCGACGCGGGAAAAACGTGGAAGAAGATCGGGCTCGATGCGAGCCAGCACATCTCGCGTATCATCGTCGATCCCAAAAATCCAAACATCGTTTTCGTTGCGGTCCAAGGCGCCCTGTACAGTAGATCAAACGTGCGCGGTGTTTATAAATCCCTGGACGGCGGCGCGACGTGGAAATCGATTTTGTATGTCGATGAGAAGACGGGCGCGGCCGAGTTGTCGATGGACATGACCAACCCGCGGATACTTTACGCCGCGATGTGGGAACACGGGCGTTTGCCGTGGAAAGTGATCAGCGGCGGTCCGGGCAGCGGCCTTTATAAATCGACCGACAGCGGCGAAACGTGGGAAAAATTGAAAGACGGACTGCCCGAAGAGCTAGGCAAGATGGCGATCGCCGTCAGCCGCTCGAACCCGGAGAAAGTTTACGCACTCATCGAAAGCGATTCGGACAAGGAAGCGGGCGGGCTGTTTGTCTCGAGCAATGGCGGGAAGAAGTGGAGCCGCATCACCAACGATCATCGGCTCGTGCAGCGCGCGTGGTATTACATCGAGCTGTTTGTCGATCCGAAAGACGAGAACACGATTTATGTTTTGAGTGCTTCCGCGCTGCGCTCAAACGACGCGGGCAAAACGTGGGACACGCTTACCGGCACGCACGGCGATTATCACGACCTCTGGATCAATCCTGACAACCCAAGCAACTTTATCATCTCCAACGACGGTGGCGTTGCAATCACTTTCAATGGCGGCAAGATCTTTAGCACACAGAGCAACATGCCGACCGCGCAGTTTTACCGGATCAATGTTGACAACCAGTTTCCCTATCGCATTTACGGCGGGCAACAGGACAATACGTCAGTTTCGATTGCGAGTCGTGAGCTGGCCAGCGGTGGGATTGGTACGGCTAGCTGGATGCCTTCGGCGGGCGGCGAGAGCGCGTTTCTGGCTTTCAATCCGGACGATCCGAAGTACGTGATGGGTGGTAGTTACCAGGGCACGATCGAAGTGCTGGATGTGAAAGCGAGCGCAGGCACGCAGGTTATGGCGGCGCCGATTCAGTACCTCGGCATGGACGCGAAGGATCTCAAATATCGTTACAACTGGAACGCCC
>DATHTI010000203.1:0-5181 GCA_035463335.1 Pyrinomonadaceae bacterium
CTGACCAACGAGCTTGAGCCCGCCACGCGACCCCGGCCGTCAGTCACCGAACACACCACGCACCACCTGAACACAAGCAAACACTAGGAGCAACGTCGATGGCCGTCGTCTTGGAAGGAGGTTGCCGGGTTTCGACGATGCATGAAGGCGTTCCGCACGTTTCCGGCTCACTCAAAATCTGGAAGCAAATAGGAAAGGCGAGCGGCGCGAAAGCGATTTCGCTGCGCGTGTTGGAGTTTGGACCAGGCACGTCGCCCGTGCTTCGCAATCAAGCGTGTGATGAGGTTTTTTACCTGTTGGATGGTAACTGCACTGTGAGTATCGGTGACGACGAGTATGAGCTTGGACCAGAGACCGGTGTTTACCTTCGTCCCGGACAAACGTTGCGTGTGAAGAATTCAGGAGCGGACGTGGTCCGGTTCATCAGCTCGCAGTGTCCGGAGGAAACGGACGACGCTGAGTCATTGGACCAGACGAGGAAATCTTTTAATGAGTTGTCACCGATCGTGAAGCTCTCAGATCGTCGAGCGTTGCCGACGGCCGATCGGTGGTATCGAGTTTTGGTAGACGATGAGATCGGGAGCGAGCAGGTGACACAGTTCGTCGGCTCGATTCCACCGGGCCGCGCGCCCGATCATTTTCACGAGTACGAGGAAGTTCTTTTCATTCTCCGGGGCGAGGGAAGGATGTGGGCCGGAGAGACGAACACGCCGATCGGCCCGGGCTCATGCATTTATCTGCCGCGCGGACAGGTCCACTGCGTTGAGAACACCGGATCAGGCGAGCTGCGATTGTTAGGAGTGTTTTATCCGGCGGGCAGTCCGGCGGTCAGGTATGAAACCTAATCCGTGTTCATCTGTGACTCAAAGTCTCTGATATCACGAAACGGCGTTTCCGCATCATTGAAATCGGGGCGGTAATAGTAAGACGAGCCATCGAACTCCTGCACCCAGCCTTCCGTCATCCCTAACTCTTCAAGCGCAGCAGTCGCCTTCATCCATTCGCTTTCCCTGATTCGTCGCGACAGCAGAACGTAGCGCTTGTTTGTTTCAGCCTGGTGCGTCGGGTAGTACTGCGCCATCAACGAAATCGCCACGCGCGGGCTCAGCTCGTCTCTGATCCATTCGATCGATTCACTAATGCTTCCCATATCATTCGGCAACACGAGCAGTCGCACGACCAGACCACGCTTCAACAAACCATTCTCATCAAACATGAGCTCATCGCCCGTCTGCCTGAACATCTCACGTAGCGCCGCGCGCGAGAACTCTTTGTAACCACTCACCTTGGAATACAGATAACCTGACTCATCGTCAGCGTATTTCAAATCCGGCAGGTAAATGTCGACAATACCATCGAGCAGTTTCAATACCTCAACTGAATCGTATGCGTTTGTGTTGTAGACGACCGGCACGCGCAATCCCTGTCGTGCAGCGATCAGAATCGACCGCGCCATCTGCGGCACGAAGTGTGTCGGCGAGACGAAGTTGACGTTATGACAGCCGCGCGATTGCAGCTCGAGCAGCATCTCAGCCAAACGCTCGTGCGTGACTTCGTTCTTTAACTGTTGCTTGTGTGTTTGTGAGATCTGGTAGTTCTGGCAATAAACACAACGCAAATTACAGTTGCCGAAGAAAACATTGCCCGCTCCCTTCGTACCGACGAGCGGCGGCTCTTCGCCGAAGTGCGGCGTGTACGACGAAACGATCGGCAGTCGACCTGAATAACACGCCGCAATCTCGTTGTTGAGCCGGTTATTGAGACAGTCACGCGGGCAAACAGTGCAGCGCTCCAGCAAACGCTCGAGCGCCTCGACGCGTTGGTCCAGCACGCCATCCTCGAGCAAACGCAAATACGACGGATTATTTGCTGACTCAGTACCCATTGGTTCTTTATAATCACGGGAATTTCGGAATCCTGTCAAACTCGACATGCGACTTTGGATCTCCAAGAACAGCGAAGTCCCGATCCGCGAACAACTTGTGACGCAGATCGTGCTCGGCATCGTCAGTAACGACCTTCGGGTCGCTGAGCGCCTGCCGAGCACGCGGGACCTCGCCCGCCGTTACGACATCCACGCAAACACCGTGAGCTCCGCCTATCGTGAGCTGGCGCGACGCGGGTGGGTCGAGTTTCGCAAAGGCAGCGGTGTTTACGTGCGAGCGCGAAATGATGAGCCGGTGGAGAACGGGCTCGCGCTCGATCATCTCATCGCGCGCTTCTTCAGAAACCTGCGTGAGGAAGGTTACTCGCTGGCGGAGATCCAGTCAGGCATACAGCGTTCACTCTCGCTGCAACGTCCCGACTACTTTCTTTTACTCGAGCTCGATCCAGAGCTGCGCGAGATCCTTGTGGCCGAGATTGCCACGGCCACGAAAGTGAAAGTTAAGGGAGTTGGACCAGAGGAAGTTGGTGGCGCGATGACGGGCGCGGTGCCGGTAGTGCTGTATGGTCACATGGACCAGTTTGCGGATCGGATCAGGCCGGAAACGGATGTGCTCGTGTTGCACTCGGCCTCGGTGGTGGAGAGGATGCGAGGACAGACCAGACCGCCGCGAGATGCGCTGGTGGCGGTCGTCTCGCGCTGGCCGGAATTTCTTCGTTGGGCCAGGACGATGCTGGTAGCGGCCGGACTCGATGCGGACGCGCTGAGTTTTCGTGATGCGCGCGAACGCAATTGGGAGAGGGGATTGCGTTCGGCAGCGTTTGTGATCACTGACTCGGTTATGGCGCCGCGCATTCCTGCGGGCTGCGAGGTGAAGCTTTTCCGGGTGTTAGCGGAGAGCTCGTTGAAAGAGATACGCGACTATTCGGATCGGTTTTTTTAATCCGCGGAATCCGCGGCTAAATTACTGCTTGTCTTTTGCGAGCGTGCGCACGTAATTCACGACGTGCCAGCGCTCTTCCTCGCTCATGCGTCTCTCACCGGCTGGCATGATCCCCTGAATACCTTTCGAGATCTTCCAGAAGATTTCGCCATCAGTCATCGCCGTCATCCGCTCTTTGTTCGAGATGTCGGCGGGTTTACGACGCAACCGGGGCAAACTTGCTTCATTGCCCGCGCCAGTCTCACCGTGACAAAAAACGCAGTTGCCCTTTGTGCGTTCCATGTATAGCTCTTTGCCTTTTGCGATCGATTCGGGCGTCGCAGTGGTCGGGTTCTTGGTCTTGTCAGCGTCTTCAGGAAGCTCCCAGGTGTTCTTCGAGAAGTCCTGTTGTGCGCCAGGGCCAGCCCCAGAAGAGATACCGCGCGAGTCGTTCTGGTTCTTGTTTGTAGTCGTCGAGCTATTGGCGTTCTGCGCCGACGAAGTGGTCGCGACATCAAATGAAGTCACAAAGATAACTGCGATCACCAGCGACAATGAAAACACGAGGACTGACAGAATTGGCTTACGCATCGGTTGATTTTCTCCTTAATTTTTCCTGGTCCGCTTCTTTGGCAGCACGGGACTTCTCGATTTTACCGGTTTTGGAGCTGGCGCGGTCGTTTGCGGCTCCTCCTTTCTCCCAGTCGAGCGCAGGAAGTCAGCCACCGTTTTTTCCGGAACATCCGCCTCCCAAACGATCTCGTTCTCTCGCGCCGACATCTTCAGGCTCTGCAAAATCGTCTGTGCCTGTTTGTCAGGTACTGCACTGATGCCTTGTTGCATCAACGCCGAAAGCAGGTTGTTGATGATCTTTGCGGTGTCGGGATTGTCGGCATTCATTGCACCCCGCAGGCTGAAATTCGTTCCCGTCATCGTAATGGCGGCGTAAAAGTTGCCAAAAGGCGTGTCGCAACGCGAGGCGCGCGGTGAGTTTTCGAGCCCCATCAAGCCGATGCTCTTTGCAAACGCAGCGAGCGGCGCGCCTGTAGCCGCGAGCAGCGCATTCGGATCGCGCAACAACGACTGAATTGTGGCCGCACTGATTCGTCCATTGCCGTCAGCCGCATCGACCGCCGACCTGAGATAATTCATGTTGCCGATCGCGATTGAGTTTGCGCTGAGCGGCACGATACCGATCTCGGAATACGCTTTCAGCAGCGGAGTCTTCTCTGCCTGGGCCGCTATTGGATCAACTTTTACGACGGTGATTGATTTCGATCCGTGCTTCTCAACACGGGCTTTGTCTTGCATGTAGAGTTGTCCGAGCGTCATGAGTGAATCTGAGCTGAAGTCACCACCGACGACGGCCAGTACATCAGGGGCAGCGAAACTCAGATCTGCCGTGGGTTTATTGAAACGCACCGCGATCACGAGATACTCGAGGGTCGATGGATCGATGCCCGCCGACTTCTTCAGATCTGCAAACGTGTTGCGCATGCCAGTCAGGTCGGCGGGAGGCAGCACGCGCGGCGCAGCTTCGTTGAGAATGCGTTGCGGGCTCACATAGAGTATTGCGTCTGCTTCAGGGAGATTGGCGAGTGCGGCGGCGGAGTTCTGGGCAATCGCCGCGTGTGTTAGTGAAAGAACAACGAAAAGAGCAAGTGGCAGAAGTTTGAATCGCAATTGAGGGACCTCCAGTGGCTAAAAGATGAATGGCTATCCACAGATTACGCAGATTGTATGACATCTCTGAAATCTGTGGATCAAGAATCAAGGAGAAATCTGGCGATACCGGAAACAGGTCGAGTCGTGATCGTTGACCATGCCGACGGCCTGCATGAAAGAATAACAGATCGTCGAGCCGACAAACTTGAACCCGCGTTTGAGCAGGTCTTTGCTGAGGGAATCGGAAATCTCTGTTCGCGCCGCAATCGGCTCGCCGGGCTTTCGTTTCAGCGGCTTGCCGTTCACAAACGCCCACACGTATTTATCAAAACTGCCAAACTCCCGTTGCACTTCACGAAATGCCACAGCGTTGGTTACCGCGGAGTTGATCTTGAGTCGATTCCGGATAATACCTTCGTTTTTTAGAAGCGCTTCGATCTTTTGCTCGTCGTATTTCGCGACCTTCGCGGGATTGAAACGGTCAAAGGCTTTGCGGTAGTTGTCGCGTTTGCGAAGAATTATTTCCCAGCTAAGACCCGCCTGCGCGCCCTCGAGTATCAGAAACTCGAACAGGCGGTTGTCGTCGTGAAGGGGCACGCCCCATTCTTCGTCGTGATATGCGATTGACAGGGGCGTCCTGGCCCAGAAGCAACGCGAAGGCATTAGACAGGATTAACAGGATTTTTCGAGATTGACAAGAATTCCTGTA
>DATHTI010000204.1:0-10064 GCA_035463335.1 Pyrinomonadaceae bacterium
GGCGTTCGGATGTTGATGAAGAATCCGGGCGTGAGTCTGGTGGCGGTGATTACGCTTGCATTGGGGATTGGCGCCAACACCGCGATCTTCAGTGGTGTGAGCGCGTTTCTCATGCGGCCGCTCAGTGTCCCGAACGCGGCCGAGCTGATCCGTCCGCTCGAGGCAGATGAAGGTGGCCTTGGCGATGAGCTGTCGTATCCCGACTATGTCGATTACAACAGCCAGTCAACCTCGTTCACCGGTCTCGCTGCCGAAGACATGATTTCCGCGGCGATCGACGCTGAGAACCAGAGCGATGTGATCTGGGGCCAGGTCGTTTCTGCAAACTACTTCGACGTCCTTCAGGTCAAACCGATCCTCGGCCGCACGTTTTTACCTGATGAAGACAAAACGCTCGGCGCCAACAACGTCGTCGTGTTGAGCCACAGCTTCTGGCAACGGCGCATGGGCGCTGATGCAAACATCGTCGGCAAATCGGTCCAGCTCAACAATCGCGCCTACCAGGTGATCGGTGTTGCACCGCAAACTTTTGTCGGGACGAAGTTTGCTCTCGCGCTTGATTTCTGGACGCCGATGTCGATGGCTGAAGAGCTGCGCCGCAATCCCGGCATACTCGCCGATCGCGGCAGTCACTGGATGAACGTCATCGGCCGGCTCAAGCCCGGCGTTTCAGTAGAGCAGGCGTCCGCCGAGGTAAACGCGATCGCGACACGCTTGAATCAGGCCTATCCGGACGCAAGGGCCGGTAACACGCAGGCGAAAGTTCTGCCCGAGGTTGAAGGCCGGTGGGAAGATCTGGGCGGCGTCTTCAAGAGTGCAGGCGCGATCGCGATGGCGATCGTGGGACTAATTCTACTGATCGCATGTGCGAACGTCGCGAACCTCATGCTGGCGCGAGCGGCGGGCCGTCGCAAGGAGATCGGGATCCGTTTGGCGCTGGGAGCGAATCGAGCGCGTCTCGTGCGACAGCTTCTGACCGAAAGCATGCTGCTTTCGATCGCCGGGGGCGGGCTCGGCTTGTTGCTCGCTTTATGGGTCACGAAACTGATGGAAGGTTTTGTTCCGGTCCTCGAATACAACATCATCCCCAACTTCTTCGCGATCGACTCACGTGCGCTCTTGTTCACTCTTATCGTTTCGCTCGCTACGGGACTCGTGTTTGGACTCGCGCCCGCCTGGCACTCGTCGAATCCCGCGCTCGTACCCGTGTTGAAGGGCGAGGTGGAGGCCGCCAAGCGAGGGAGACTGAAAGCATTTGGTTTGCGAAATGTACTTGTCGTAGCGCAGGTCGCGTTATCGCTCGTGGTGCTCGTTTGCGGTGGTCTATTCATCAAGAGTTTCCGCAAAGCGCAGACGATGGATCCGGGATTTAACAACGCGAATGGACTCGTCCTCTCTTTGAGTCCGACCCTCGTTGGTTACGAAGACGAGAACGCGCGGCAGTTTTACAAACAGGCGCTCGAACGGGTGTCGCACGTTCCGGGTATTGAAGCGGCGTCGTTCGCGCGCACGCTTCCGCTCGGCGATAGCTCGAATTCGAATGGTCCAGTACTGCGCGAAGGTGAGACGCTCCCGAAAGGCAGTGCCGGACGCGTCATCAACACGAATGTGATCAGTCCCGGTTATTTCAACACGATGCAGATTCCGATTCTGGAAGGTCGCGACTTCGAGGAACGCGATGCGGCCAAGTCGCAGCGCGTCGTGATTGTCAATCAGAGGATGGCTGAGATGCTTTGGCCGGGCGAGAGCGCGGTTGGTAAACGCATCACCATCGGTATCGAGAATCGCGATCTTTGGGAGGTTGTCGGAGTGGTGAAGACGGGCAAGTATCGCACGCTCGCGGAAGACGCAAAACCGTTCATCTACTACTCGATAGGACAGCGACGGCCGAGCCCGATGCTGATGGTAGTGCGTGGGAATGTAGATCCGCGATCGCTGGTTGGCGCGATTCGCAGTGAAGTGCAGGCGATCGATCGTCGTGTGCCGGTGTCGGGAGTAAAGACGATGGACCAGCACAAGACGTATGCGCTCTGGGCGCCGAACATGGCGGCGAGTTTCTCAGTGGCGTTTGCGGTCGTGGCGATCCTGTTGAGTGCGGTGGGCTTGTATAGCGTGATGGCTTACGTCGTTTCGCAACGCACGCGCGAGGTTGGGATACGGATGGCGCTCGGCGCAAATCGCAGCAATGTGATGCGGATGATTACGCGTCAGGGAATGCGACTCGCGGTGATTGGTGTCGTGATCGGGTTGCTGCTATCGCTCGCACTCGCGCGGGTGTTGTCGTCGTTGTTGATCGGCGTCAGTGGTTACGACGTGACGACGTTCATTCTCGTACCGGTGTTGTTGTCCGCCGTCGCGCTGGTGGCGTGTTACCTGCCCGCGCGCCGGGCCACGAAAGTCGATCCGTTAAAAGCGCTTCGTTATGAGTAGGGCCACAAAAAGGCACAAAAGTACAAAAGCACAAAAAAGAAAATTATGGATTCTCTGATCAAAGATATTCGGTTTGCGGTGAGGGGGTTGTTGAAGAGGCCGGGGTTTACGGTCGTTGCGGTGCTCACGCTTGCGCTTGGGATTGGGGCCAATACCGCGATCTTCAGTGTTGTTTACTCGGTGCTGCTCAAGTCGCCACCGTTCCCTCGCGCGGATCGAATGGTCCTGCTTTGGGGGGACGATCGCACCGAGGGCGACTCTCGCAGCCAGGTTTCGCACACAGACATCGTCGACTATCGCGCGCAGCAAACACTTTTCGAAAGCATTACCACTTTCAATAGCTGGACGCCGCTCCTCTCCGGAGCGGGCGAGCCCGCGCGCATTAACGCTGCACTCGTCGGCGACGACTTCTTCAACGTGATGGGCACGCAGCCGTTTCTCGGTCGCGGCTTTTTGCCGGAAGAACAGCAGGAAGGCAAGGACCAGGTTGTGGTGTTGAGTCATGAGTTGTGGCAGCGACAGTTGAACTCAGATCCGGAAGCTGTCGGTAAGTCGATTCTTCTAAATTTACGACCACACACGATCGTCGGCGTGTTGCCTCAGAGTTTTCATTCACTGCCGGCCACTCTCTTGAATAAACCCGCGCTTCTTTATCGACCAATCGTCGAAGAGACGAGCGAGAGCCAGCGCTCTGCTCGTCACCTCAGGTCGATCGGCCGGCTCAAGGAAGGCGTGACCATTCAGCAGGCCCAATCCGAGCTGAGCGTGATCGCGCAGCGTCTCGAAGCACAGCATCCGGAGACGAACACGAACTGGGGTATTCATCTGGTTGGTTTGCACGAAGATACTGTTCGCGATCTGCAAAAGACGCTGTGGGTGTTACTCGGCGCGGTCGCATTTGTGTTGTTAATTGCGTGTGCGAACGTCGCGAACCTGCTGTTGGCGCGCTCGACGCAACGAGCGGCCGAGATGACGATCCGTACCGCACTCGGCGCGTCGCGAGCGAGACTGCTGCGCCAGGTCCTTACTGAGAGTGGATTACTCGCTTTGCTGGGCACAGCGGCCGGGTTGTTGCTCGCGGTGTGGGGCGTCGAAGTAATCAAAGTCCTGGGCAGTAAAACGATTCCACAATTACAAACAGTCGAGCTCAGCCTGCCGGCGCTCGCGTTTACGTTCGGATTGTCGTTGCTGACCGCACTGCTTTTCGGTCTTGGTCCAGCGTGGCAAAGCTCACGGCCTGACCTGACCGAGGCTTTGAAAGCTGATGGTCGTGGTTTGGGTGGTGGAACGCGACGGACGCGACTGCGCAGTGTTCTGGTCGTCTCGGAGATCGCGTTCGCGCTTGTGTTGTTGATGTGCGCGGGCTTGTTGATTCGAACCGTGGGTCACCTGCTGAAAGTCGATCCGGGTTTTGAATATGCAAACTCGCTGAAGATGGACCTCGGTTTGCCCGCGCTCCGGTATTCGACACCTGAGAAGCGCATCGAGTTTTACCGCGAGCTTACGACACGAGTGCGGTCGCTTCCGGGTGTGGTTAGTGCCGGCGTCATTACTCCCTTGCCGGTCGCAGGCGGCTTCGACAGCACGGGAATCGATATTGAATTTCAGCCAACAGAACCGGGCCGCGAGCCGATGGTCGATCGGTACATCATGACACCCGGTTATCTCCAGGCTCTCAACATTCCCCTTAAGCACGGACGTGAAATAACGACACAGGACGACGAGCGCGCGCCGCTCGTACTGCTGGTCAGCGAAGGACTGGCGGCACGCTTTTGGCCCAACCAGGATCCGATCGGGAAGAGAATCAAGCTGCCGTGGAATCCCGGCCGCGAGGATGAACCGTGGCGGACTGTTGTCGGAGTGGTTGGCGACGTTAAGCAGTATGGCCTGGACAAGCCAAGCACCAGCGCGGTCTATCTGCCGCACGCGCAGTATTCCGTGTCGTTCATGACGCTTGTGGCGCGCACGTCTGTCGAGCCTGCTGAAATGCTTGGGACAGTGAAACAGGTAGTGCAGCAGCTCGATCCTGATCAGGTGCCGATGGAAGTGGCCACGATGCAGGATGTGATGGTGGATTCTGTGCGCACGCAACGCTTCACGATGTTTGTGCTCGCGGCTTTTGCCACCCTCGCGTTAGCGCTCGCGGCGGTTGGAATTTATGGCGTGATGTCGTACGTCGTTGCGCAACGAACGCACGAGATCGGGATCCGGATCGCGTTAGGTGCACGCATCGGAAACATTTTCCGGCTGGTGATGGGGAATGCTTTGTGGCTTGCGCTCGGTGGCATCGCGCTCGGAGCAGTCGGTGCGTTTGCGTTGACGCGATTGATGAAGAGTTTGTTGTTTGGTGTGGCGCCGTTTGACGTTACGACGTTTGTGGTGGTGAGTGTTGCGCTCGGTGTGGTGGCGCTGGTGGCGTCGTTCCTGCCGGCTCGCAGAGCGACCAAAATAGAACCGCTCGTGGCTTTACGGAATGAGTAGGGCCACAAAAAGGCACAAAAGGCACAAAAAATGGAATCGATAATTAAAGACATTCGATTTGCTGCGCGCGGGTTGTTGAAGAGACCGGGGTTTACGGTGATTGCGGTTTTGACGCTCGCGCTGGGGATTGGGGCGAACACTGCGATCTTTAGCGTCGTGAATGCCACGCTGATGCGCACGCCGCCGGTGTCGGATCCAGAGCGGCTCGTGTATGTCTTCAATGGACCAGCGGGCAGTGTCTTTTCCTATCCTGATTACGCTGCGGTGCGCGATCAGAACAACGTCCTTGACGGCTTGATCGCGTGGGGCGGCATCACCGCCAGTCTCAACAGCAACGATCAAACCGATCTCGTCGTCGGCGCAATCGTCACCGGAAACTTCTTCGACGTGCTCGGCGTGCGCGCACAGCGAGGCCGCGTCATCACGACTGATGACGACAAGGTTCCCGGCGCGCACCCTGTCGTCGTCATCAGTCAGGGTTTGTGGCAGGGACGTTTTGCCGGCGATCCGAACATCATCGGGCGGCAGCTCCTGCTCAACGGAAACAATTTCACCGTGATCGGTGTGCTTCCCCAGGGCTTCGACGGTTTGGATCTCGGCATCACTCGCGATCTTTACGTGCCAATGATGATGCAGGCGACGATGCGGCCGCCGCGCGCCGGTTATTCGGGTGAAATGAATCCTGACCTGCTGCAAGCACGCTCCAATCGCTGGCTGTCAAGCATCGGTCGACTCAAGCCCGGCGTGAGTGAGGCGCAGGTGCAAAGCTCGCTCGCACTCATAGTCAAACAACTCGAAGAAGCTTACCCGCAAACGAATCGCGGCCGCAGCATAACGATCTCTCCTCTGAGCGCGACTGACGATCCAAGGGGACGGGAACAACTTTCTTCAGTCGCACGCCTGCTGATGGGCGTCGTCGGGATCGTGCTGCTGATCGCGTGTGCGAACGTTGCAAATCTTCTGCTCGCGCGCAGCTCAGCACGAACGAAAGAGATTGCAGTACGACTCGCGATCGGCGCAACGCGGTGGCGTATCATCCGGCAGCTACTCACTGAAGGCGTGTTGCTGGCGACCGTCGGTGGCGCCGCCGGATTGTTGCTCGCATGGTGGACCACGCGAACGTTCAGTGCTGCGCCTCCACCAACCGGCGCGCTTCCGATCACGCCTCAGTTCTCGATCGATCTGCGTGTGCTCCTGTTTACTTTGGGACTCTCGCTCGTGGCCGGTGTCATCTTTGGACTCGCGCCCGCGCTCCGTGCGTCGAAACCTGCTTTGATTCCCGCTTTGAAAGACGACGCCGCGGGACTCTTCGAGCGCACGCGCGTTTTTAGCCTGCGCCACCTGCTCGTTGTGACACAGGTTGCGCTCTCAGTCGTGTTGCTGATCGCTGCGGGATTGTTTCTACGCAGCTTGTGGAAGGCACAGACGAGCGATCCCGGCTTCGACGCCGAGAAGATCGTCGGGCTTCCGCTCAATATCAACCTGCTTCGGTACACAAAACCGCAGGGGCGTGAGTTTTATCGCGGGGTTATTGAACGAGTTGAAGCCATTCCCGGAGTCGAGTCTGCAAGCCTCGCGCGCATTGCCGCGGTGAGCGGCAATTCGTCTGTTCGCAGCTTATTGATTGAGGGACGGGCCGGTTCCGACAATCAATTTCGCAGCGATAACGCAGGCGGGGCTCCGGGAGGCAACGATTCTGTCAGCGCAAACGTGATTGCTCCAAAATATTTTCAGACGATGGGGATCGCGTTTTTGCAGGGCCGCGACTTCAACACGCAGGACAAAGAAGACCATCCGCCGGTCGTGATCGTGAATGAAGCTTTCGTGCAACGGCATTTTCCAAATGGGGATGTGCTTGGGAAGCGTTTGAGTTTCAATGGGCCAAGGGGACCGTGGCGCGAGATCGTCGGGGTCGTGCGTACGAGCAAGTACCGGAGTCTTGGCGAAGCGCCGACACCGGTTGCGTATCTGGCTTTGCAGCAGAATCACGAGACGGGGATGGCGCTGCATGTGCGCACGCGTGTCGATCCCGCGAGTGTTGCTGGTGCGATTCGTAGCGAGGTCCAGGCACTCGAGAAGAACCTGCCGCTCGGCAATCCTGAATTGATGAGTGATCGCGTGGCGAACTCGCTTTATGCAGCGCGCATGGGCGCGATTTTGCTCGCTGTGTTTGGTGGTCTCGCGTTGTTGCTCGCGTCGATTGGATTGTATGGCGTGATGTCGTTTGCAGTGGCGAGGCGCACGCGCGAGCTCGGAATTCGTGTCGCGCTCGGCGCGCGGCCTGGTGACGTGTTCGCGTTGGTATTACGACAGGGGATGACGCTCGTGATCGCGGGGCTTGTGCTCGGGATTGGTGTGGCGGTGGCAGTGACGCGACTGCTGGCGAGTTTTCTTTACGGCGTGAGTACGACAGACCTGTTTACGTTTACGGCGATCCCGGTGTTGCTGACTTTAGTTGCACTGCTCGCGTGCTATTTGCCGGCTCGCAGAGCGACCAAAGTCGAACCGCTCGTGGCTCTTCGGTATGAGTGAACGCGGATTAACGCGGATGGGAAAACGATATGGATTCACTAATCAAAGACGTTCGGTATGCGGTCAGAAACCTGATCAAGCGGCCGGGGTTTGTGGCGATCGCTGTGATCACGCTCGCGCTGGGTATTGGCGCCAATACCGCGATTTTCAGTCTGGTGAATACGGTCGTGCTGCGCTCATTGCCGGTTGATCGACCCGATGAGATCGTGTCCGTCGCCGTTCGTGGGAAGGACGATTCGATGTCGGCCTTTTCATGGCCCAACTACAAAGACTTTCGCGATCGCAACGACGTGCTCTCCGGTTTACTCGTTTATCGCTTCGTGCCGCTGAGCTTGAGTCGAGGTGGTAACAACGAGCGCATCTGGGGCTATGAAGTTTCCGGCAATTACTTCGACGTGCTCAACGTGAAAGCAATTCACGGCCGCACGTTCCTTCCTGAAGAAGACCAGACAAGATTGTCGCATCCGGTCATCGTCGTTGGTTACGACTGCTGGCAGCGCCGCTTCGGCGGCGATCCCGGTCTGGTCGGCAAAGACGTCCTCATCAATAACCACCAGTTCAGGGTGATCGGCATCGCGCCGCAAGGTTTCAAAGGTACCGAGTTTGTTTACTCGCCGGAGATCTGGGTGCCGGCGTCGATGATTGAATGGGTCGAGCCGGGCGCCACCTGGCTCGACAATCGCAATACGAAAAATTTCTTTGCTATCGGACGACTAAAGAGCGGCGTTAGTGCACGCCAGGCCGAGGCTTCGCTCAACCTCGTGAGCCAGCAGCTCGCGAAAGAGTATCCCGACGAAAACGAAGGACAAACGATCAAGATCGATTCGCCGGGTTTTATCATACCGGACCTGCGCGGTGCGGTCGTGAGTTTTACCTGGGTGTTGATGGCGGCCGTGGGTTTGGTGCTGCTCGTGACGTGTACCAATCTGGCCGGACTCATGCTCGCGCGCGCGACTGATCGCCGCAAAGAGATCGCCATCAGGCTCGCAATGGGCGCCAACCGCCTGCGTTTGATCCGCCAGCTACTCACTGAAAGCGTTTTGCTTTCGTTCGCAGGTGGTGCTGTTGGTGTTTTGCTTGCCGTCTGGATCGTCAAGGTGTTGCTGGCGCTCAAGCCTCCGATCGATTTTCCGCTCGCACTCGATGTCAGTATCGACTGGCGCGTGTTGCTCTTTTCACTCGCGGTGTCAGTCGCCGCCGGTGTGATCTTTGGCTTTGCGCCGGCTTTGCAAGCGACGCGTCCCAATCTTGTGGGCGCTTTGAAAGACACGGCCGCGCAGGGCGGCGCCGTGAAGACAAAGCTGCGCAGCGTACTTGTCGTCGCGCAGATCTCGATCTCATTGATGGTCCTGATTGCAGCGGGACTCGTCGTCCGCACTTTGCAGCAACTGCAAACAATGAATCCGGGTTTCGATCCACAAAACGCACTCACGATGTCGTTCGATCTCGGCTTGCAGGGCTATGACGACGCGCGCGGGCAGCAGTTCTATCGTCAACTACACGAACGCTTGCAGACGTTGCCGGGAGTCGAATCGGCAGCGGTGATGAGTTATATCCCGCTTAGTCTCAATTTCAACAGCAACCGGATCTTCGTCGAAGGCAAGTCCGCTGAGCGTGGCGAGAATGTCCCGTTAGCGATGACTGCGAGTGCTGGACCAACCTATTTCAAAACGATGGGCACTCCGATCCTGCAAGGTCGCGAATTTACCGAAGCAGACGAGGCGAAGACAGAGCAGGTGGCCGTTGTTAACGAATACTTTGTACGGCGTTTGATGCCTGAATTGCAGACGCCTGCTGAAGCGGTCGGCAAGCGATTCAGCTTCAGGAGTGCCGGTGGACCATGGATCCAGATTGTCGGCGTCGCGAAAGCGGGCAAGTATTTCAACATCGCGGAAGAGCCGCGCCCGTTTGTCTGGACGCCGATGGCCCAGGACTACAACTCGAGTGGCATCATCGTCGTCCGCACGAAAGGAAATCCGGAAGGATTGTTTGGCGCGGTGCGTGGCCAGGTGCAGTCGCTCGATCCAAACCTGCCGCTTTTCGAGGTCAAGACGTTGACTGAGCACATGAAGCTCGCGCTGTTTCCGGCGAAAGTCGCTGCAACTGTGCTGGGTGTGTTCGGTCTCGTGACGCTCATGCTGGCTGCGATCGGTGTTTACGGGATCACGTCATACGCAGTCGCGCAACGCACGCACGAGATCGGTGTGCGACTCGCGCTTGGTGCGCAGCTAAGCGACGTGCTGAGGCTCGTACTCGGTCACGGATTGAAGCTGACGATCATTGGCGCCGCGCTTGGTTTGTTGGGCGCATTTCTCGCCACACGCGCGATCACGAGTGTGCTTTACGGTGTGAGTGCGACCGACCCGTTGACGTTCATGTTTGTGTCGTTGCTGTTGATTGGTGTGGCCCTCGTTGCGTCGTACGTTCCCGCGCGTCGTGCCACGAAAGTCGAGCCGCTAATTGCATTACGCAATGAATAAGCACTTGTAGGGGCGGCCCTCCGTGGCCGCCCCAGCCGCGAAACACAATGTGGAAACCTGGGGCGGCCACGGAGGGCCGCCCCTACAATTGATTTCACGATGACCATGACCGGTACCGGCATATATTTGAAACACAACATC
>DATHTI010000205.1:0-7796 GCA_035463335.1 Pyrinomonadaceae bacterium
TGTCCCGCTGAAACAAGAAAGTCGACGAACCTGTACGCCTCCGGCCCGAGATCACCGATGCCATACGGCCCCGGCAACGACGTCGGGTGCAACAAGACTCCGCTCAATCTTTTCTTGTTAATCATGAAAATTCTGTAAATCCTGTCCTAAAACGCCTTCAACGCAACCGCGCTCCCTCCCGGCAATGTCAGCTTCACCTCCCCTTTCTCTACTCTCCCACTCACATCACCAATCAACGCTCTCACCATCACACCATCCTTCACACCTATCACACCAACCGGCACACTCACCTGCTTCTGCCTATTCTCCCGGTTGAACGCAACCACAATCGTCTCCGCACCAAGCTGTCGCGCAAACACGTACGTCTCATCATCAACAAACAAATCGATCAACTTCCCCGAGCGCATAGCCGCCTGATCGCGCCGCAGACGAATCCAGGACCTGGTCCAGTCAAACATCTCTCGCTCTTTCGGCTTGCGCCCGTCAGCCCTGAACGCATCACTAGGGAAATCACGACGATTGTCAGGGTCTTCCTTCCCTTCCATCGCGATTTCCTCACCCGCGTAGAGCTGCGGAATTCCACGCACACTCAACACAAACGCGACGTGCATCATCGCACCGGCCATGGTCGCGTCGGGGAGTGACATGAACCGCATCGTGTCGTGATTGTTCGCCAGCACTGTCACTTTCGAGGCATCGGGATAAAGCGCATCGTACTTCAACTGGTGCGGCAAAGAACGCAACGGCGCTTTATTCGTAAACGCCAACAACGACGCATTCCACAACGCAAAGTCGAAAACCGAATCAAGCTTCGTATCGATGTTGTCCCAACCCCGGTGGCCACCGATGAAGAACGCCGTGTGCGCCGCATCGCGCTCGAACACTTCGCCAACCATCCAGAGCTTCGGATACTGTCGATGCAGAGCCAGAGACAAATCGCGAATAAAAAACCGCGGCATGTACTGGATCGTGTCCTGCCGAATGCCGTCAATGCCCGTCATCCCGACCCACCACAGCGCATTCTGGATCTCGTAGCGCGCGACTTCCGGCTCCTCCTGGTTCATGTCAGGAAGATCGTCGTTGAACCAGCCATCGAGCGTGTTGCGAACATCGAGCTGGTTCGCATGTGGCGAAAGCAGCACGGCGTTACGAAACTTGTTGAGCTGGTGCTGTGCGAGTGTGCCGTGGAACCAGTTTGGCAGCGGCGGATCTTTGACCCACGGATGCTGCGAGCCAACGTGGTTTGCCACTTGATCCTGAATGATCTTGATGCCGAGGGCGTGCGATTTTTGGACCAGCTCACGCAAGGTCGCGAGATCGCCGAAACGATCTTCGACGGCGTAGTAATCGATCGCATGATAACCGTGGTAGTAGGTGTTCGGGCACCACGGCTTGTCGCAACGGTTGACGCCGTTCCAGTTGTCGTACCACGGCGTCAACCAGATGGCGGTGACGCCGAGATCTTTAAGATATGGAAGCTGATTGATGACGCCGCGGAGGTCGCCGCCGTGAAAACCGCGCGGGTTGTTGCGATCGTTTGCTTCGGGTGGAGAGTCTTTCGGAGCGTTGTTGGATGGATCGCCGTCGGCGAAGCGATCAGCCATGATCAGGTAGATCACGTCATCGTTGGTGATGCCCTGGAAGTTGGTTTGCGTGTCGAGGGGCGCCTCAAGACTGAACGGGATCATCGTGCTCCCGCTGGCGCTCTCAACAAGTAGCGGATACTTGCCGGGAGGTAACGAAGGACTAATCTCGAGATCTATGAAAAGATAAGTGCCGGCGTCGTTAACTGAGACTCCCGAGGCACGCAGCTCCTGATGCAAAGGTCTGACGCGAGCGCCGCGGAGATTTGTGCCGCGAACCAAAAGCCTGACTGGGTTGATCGTATGCCTGGCCCACCATGACGGTGGATCGACTTTCGTAACCGTTTGCGCCGAGCAAAAAGGGGCCACAAAAAGGCACAAAAAGCACAAAAAAGAAGAGGAAATCACTTTGTGCATTTTGTGCATTTTGTGGCTATCAGTCTTTTGGTGTGCGAGGTTTTGTACTATCGCCTGCCGCAACAACCGGCAGCGGCGGCAAAGACTCGCCATCCTTCATCGGCGACAACGGCGTCGCGCTATGCCGGTTTACTTCATCCAACCGCTTGAACTCCGCCAGCTCTTTGTCCGCCTCGTCCTTTCGCTTCAATCTCGAGTAGGCGAGAAAGAGTTGATAGTGCACCCCTGGATCTTTTGCATTCAATTCAATGCCGCGCGTCAGTAACGGCACCGCCTCTTCATATCTCTTCAACTTCACCAGCAGCCGCCCGAGATCGTGATACGACGGAAATCCTTTCGGATCGAGCTCGATTGCACGTCTCAACAACCGCTCAGCCTCGACGTTCTCGCCACGCTGGCTCGCGATATAACCGAGGTTTGCGAGTGCGTCCGGATTGTCCGGCTTGATCTTGAGCGCCTGTCGAAATGCAGCAACTGCATGGTCATACTGCCCCTCAGCGCGCGCCGCGTAGCCGAGTAGAAAGTAGAGGTTTGCATTGTCGGGATACCGTTGCAGCGCCGCGGTAAAGACATCACGCGCTCGCTCGTAACGCTGCGCGCGCACGTTCGCTACACCAAGACGCAGGAAATAGACCAGCTGCCCCTGCGCCTGCTCGAGTGCTTTCTCGTAAAACGGAACTGCCTTCTCCGCGAGCTGCTTGTTCAGCAACTCTTCACCGATCATGAAGTTGACTTCAGGAAACACCGGCCGCAGCTCGAGCGCTTTGGTCCAATGCATCAGGGCCGCCGTGGTATCGTTTTGCGCAGACGCGATCAATCCGAGACGGTAGTACGGCTCAGCTTCCGCGGGCTTCAAAGCTGACGCTGACGACAGCGCCTGTTTTGCTTCGTCGAGACGATCAAGGTTGTAAAGCCCGAGGCCGAGGTTGTAGAGCACTTCATAAGTCTGCGGCCGCAGGTCGTTCGTTTTCTGAAATAAACGGACGGCGTCGGCATACTGGTGCGCTTCCGCGAGCCGCAGCGCGAGAGTGAAGAGCATTCTCGGGTCCTGGCCGGCAGCTTTCTCCAACAGCGGGGCCGCTCGTTTGTAGTCTCCGCTGGCCGCGTACAATGCTCCCAGGTTGAAGATCGCTTTCTCGTGATTGGGATCGATCCGGAGCACTTCTTCAAACTTCGCGATCGCCCCGGTCGTGCGATTCGTTTTCGCCAGCAGGACACCGAGATTTGACAACGCGCTCACGAGCTTTGGTTGCAAACGCAACGCAACGCCGTATTCCTTTTCAGCATCGGCAGTCGCGCCGCGCTGATCGAGGATCACGCCTAACAGACTGTGCGCTTCGGCGTTTCGTGGATGAGTCGTAAGGATCTTGCGCGTCGCAGCTTCTGCCTCAGCAAGACGACCAGCCTGGACCAGCGCGCCGGCCTCGCTCAATAACGTATCGACATTCCCCGAACTACGCTGCGGCGCACCATAAATCGTGACCGCCACGAAGCAAATGAGGACAAAGCTACGAAGTAAAACCATGACGACATTTTATCCACAGATTACGCAGATTGTTTATGACATCTGTGTAATCTGTGGATAAAGTAAACCTGTGCCCTTTTGTGGCGATAAATCTTAGAAGATGAACCTGAGGGAGAACTCCATCTGCCGCCGTCGCTGCTCGCTGACATCGCGTCCAAACTCGCCCGTGTTGTTGAAGTCGCCATTCGGGAACGAACGATTCACGCGGTTCAGCACGTTATACGCCGACAAGCGAACCTGAATGTTGAACGCTTCACTAATGGCGCTCACGGGGAAGTTTTTGTACAGCGACGAATCCCAGTAAAACTGTTGACGTCCACGAAATACGTTGCGACCCAGCGAGCCAATCTTCGGAGACGCCGCACCGTTGGGGAAGATATCCGGATCCCCCGCGAACACTCTCGTGGTAGCACATCTGAACGCATCGCGATTGAGCTCCATGCCCTGGTCTCTTTGCGCCTGAGTCGGTGTCGGATCGCCAATAAGATCTACGCGCCCGCCGTTACACGTGACATTGAAAACAGGACCACTCTGCCAGGTGACGATATTGTTGAACTGCCAGCCACCAACAGCAGCATCGAGGGCCTTGTGCATGTCCGCGCCGTAACGCCTGTTACGACCAATCGGGAGATCCCAAACATTCGAGAACGTGAAACGATGCCTGACGTCCGTGTCTGAATTGCCGCGCTCGAGACCCGGTCTCGTCGGGTCATCAGGACCGCAATCCCTTGCTCCCGCACCATTCGCGCAAACGCCGCCAGGAGAATCGTCGATGGCATGGGCCCACGTATACGAGCTCAGCATTGCCAATCCTTTGCCGAACCGTTTTTCCAGCTTGGTTTGCAGTGCGTTGTAATTCGAGCTGCCTATGTAACGTGTCGCCGTAATCGGGTTTGGGTTTGACACGTCGACCAGCACGACCTCACGTGATCCTGGCCCACCCTGATCGTTGCCGGTGCCGATGTTCTGTAGCACCAGGAGATTGCGGCCCAGCGAGCCAACGTAAGCAACTTCGGCGAGCCAGCCAGGTCGAAACTCGTTCTGAATGGTGAAGTTGTACTGGTGATACATCTCATCACTGCGATTGGGATCGTTGAAAAGGATAAGACCACCAGCGGTCGGTGCAGCAAAAACCGAACCCGGCGCGGCGACCGTAAATGGCGCCGTCGGAACTCCGTTATCAAAAGGATTGCGAGCCGTAAAAACTGACGGGCAACCCGCCGGATTCGTTACCGGCGTGCACGCAAAACTCGCAGCGCCTGTGCCCGGATTTGAAGTGAGCGGTTGAGTGAGATTGGTATCGACCGCATACAACAAACCGTAACCACCGCGCAGCACCAGAGTCTTATCTTCTTTCAACCCGCTGTAAGCAAAGCCGATGCGTGGTCCAAAATTGTTCTTGTCGGTGTTCGCGAGATCGCGGCCACCGGGCGCGTTGTCGCCGGCCATCTGGATCGTGCGAGTGGCGGGATCGAAATTGGACTGCCGATCATAGCGTTCCGTTGGCGCTGTGAAGATGTCGTAACGAAGGCCAAGATTCAACGTCAGATCGGTGTTGACTTTCCAGTCGTCCTGCACAAAGAAAGCCATCTCTTTACTTGACTGGTAGTATGGACCACCCGGATCGCCGCGGCCCACGAAACCCGGCTGGTAACCGAGCAGGAAGTTGGCGAGCGCCGAACCGGTATCGTTTGGTCCAATACCGTTGTAGTTGCCGTTAACGAATCCGCTGTTAGTGGTGCCGTACTGGTAGTTGCCCTTGGTACCGTTGTTGCGACCACCATCGTAAACGCTGGTCTGGCGCACGCGATAATCGCCGCCAAACTTGTAAGTCGAGTTTCCTTTTACAACAGTGACCGCATCCGCGACGTGAAAGTTATTGGAAAGGAAGTAGAACGGACCGCCATCCCCTGTGAACTCCGCAGCGCGGTCGGTCCCGTTTAACTCATCAACAATACCCACGAGGACGATGCCGCTGCTATTGGGACCGAGATTGATATTCGGAGCGCCCAGGTTTGCGGAGATCGTCGGACTAAATCCGCCGGTGCCGTTGACGCCTGTGTTGAAGATGCCGATGTTGACCCGGGTGAAACCGAAGCGCGCATCGTTGACGACCGAGGGCGAGAACACGTGCGTGTCGCCCATGGTAAATCCCTTGGTGTTACCAAACTCGTCGCCGGCGGATGGACCAGCCGGCAGAGCGTTGCCGGTTGGCGAAGTGCCCACCGGGAAGAAGTTATCGCGCTGGCGCGCCGTATCTGATTTGCTGTAACGGGCGAAGAAATTGTTTTCGCCGGTAATGCGATGATCGATGCGGATGTCGTAGCTGTCGACGACTGCGTGTTCCTTGCGGTTCGTCTCGAAGTTGCGGCCAATGCCAGAAAGATTCGGCAGCGGGAACGCATTCAGGTAGTTTCGCGCAAACGGCGAAAACCCGCCGCAGCTCGGACAATTGCGCAGATCGTTACCCGGAATCGGAGTACCGTTTGGAGCGAAGATCGTGCCAATCGGTGCAACCACGTTGCCGCCGCTGGCGAGCCTGTAAGTGCGAGTGGTTCCCGGTTGCAACAGCTCGCCAAAATCGCCAACACGCATTCTTGCGGTTGGCACTGGAACGCCCAGCGGATCGCCGGCGCCGCCGAAGATCGGCGTGCTGTTTCGCTGCCCGTTCAGCGAGAAGAAGAAGAACGAGCGGTTGCGACCGTTATACAAAGCCGGACCACCTTCACCGGGCCGCGGCAGGAAAATTGGACCACCGATCGTGCCGTAGAAGTTATGAGTTACGTAGTTCGGCACTGGCTGTGAAGTCGGATCGTCAAACTTCGCTGCCGCCGCGCTCAGAAAGCGACCTTGATAAACCTCGCCAAGAGTGCCGTGAAAATCATTTCCACCTGATTTGAAAGTTGTCGAGACCACTCCGCCACCCGCGCGTCCGGATTCTGCCGAGGGAACGCTCGTCTCGATCTTGAACTCGGCGATCGCGTCAGGATTCGGATAGATCGCGATCTGGCCGAATTGTGATTCGTTGTTATCGACACCATCGAGCGTGAAATTGTTGTTCGTGGGGCGCGCGCCGTTCACGACCATCACCGAACCGCCCGACTCGCGAAAGCGCGTCGATTCGGTGTTGTTGCGACCGCCACCGCCCTCGACGAAATTGCCACCGCCACCCAGCAGACCGAGGTTCGGGCGCACCACGCCCGGAGAGAGCTGCGCCAGAAGGGTAAAGTTTCGCTGCGGTATCGGCAGATCGGTTACTTCCTTTCCGGTGATGAGATCGCCGCGGACGCTCGTTTCACTCTCGACCACGGGCGCTGTGTCCGCCGTGATCGTCACCGAGGCCGTACTCGTCGCGATGGTCGCAAACTTCACATCGAGGGGCAGGCGTGCGTTGGTCTCAACCTGCACCGCCTCAAACGTGACACTTTGAAAACCGCTGGATTCGACGGTCACAGTGTATGGTCCCGGCTCGAGGTTTGTGACTGTATAGGTACCATCATCGCTGGTATCTGTCGTACGAACCTCGCCTGTCTTGACACTCGTCACCTTTACCTGGGCCTTGGCAACGAGAGCGTCGTTGGGGTCTTTGACGGTGCCGACAATCGCCCCCTTGTTGCTCTGGGCAACGGCGGAAACGGCGGCAGTGATAATGAATAGTGCGAGCAGAAGTAGCTGGGCAGAAGAAGCGGCTGGCTTTCTCATATTCTCGGTCCTCTAAGAGCTGAAAAGCGGATAAAACGGCGTGCAGATGCTGACACTAAGGTTGCAACTTAGTTTGTTGTCTCAGCGAACGAAGTTTTTAGTATAGATTTTCGACCCTGTCAATATTTTTTTCAGAGTCGTTCTGGTGCGGTTTTGAAAATACGCCGAAGGCGTTGTCTAATTTCAGCCCAGGGTTCGAAGCGAAGCGAGAACCCTGGGTTACGATTTACAAAAAGCGATGGGAACCCTGAAAGGGTTCGGCAGTTGGCGACCCCTTTCAGGGTTCTCGTGTTTTTATGTAAAGGTTCCCAAGGTTGTCGCTGACGCTCCAACCTTGGGCTGAAATTAGCCAACGCCTTCGGCGTTATTTCAAGCTGAATCGCTGAATCACTACTTAATCAAGCTGAATCACTTAATGAAGAGTCCCTGAGGTGGACTACCAGAAGGCGACGCCGGAGCCCTTGAGGGGATCATCTTTCTGCGAACGCAGGTTCTCGATGGTCGTAGCCTCCAACCGTTTATTCCACTTTTCCACCGATTCCCAGGCTTTGGCGAGGCGGTCTGGTGAG
>DATHTI010000206.1:0-8444 GCA_035463335.1 Pyrinomonadaceae bacterium
TTCTTCACATTTTCTTCTTCAGTGTCGAGATAAATCGGAAACACTATCGTTTCTGAATGCCCGATCCGCGCCAGTAACTCCTCAAAAGGAATGCGCGAGCCTGGTCCTTCGATATCCGGCAAGGCGTTGTCGATCCCATCAGTCATCACCACGATCGCGCTGCGGCGCAGGCCCGATCCCTGTGGGATCAGATCGCGCAGCACGTAATCCATCGAATCCCAGAAATTGGTTCCGCCATATGCTTCGTCTATCTCGTCAATCGTCTTTTTCAACTTCTTGCGGTCCAAACTGAATGACGAATAAAGCGCCGGGCGATCCGTGAACGTCACAAGCGCAATGCGATCCACGTCACGCGCCGCATCGACAAATCGCTTCGCGGAGTTTCGAATCATCTTCAGGTTTTTGGAATTCGAAGCTGAAAGGTCGAGGAGCAGAACGAGATCGAACGGCGTATCCGCGGCGGCAAAGAACGAGATCTCCTGCGGCACGCCGTCCTCCAGGACAACGAAGTCCTTCGGCTCGAGTATGGGTGGCGGGGCGTTGGGAGGAAATCCCAGCACGCTGACTTTCAGATCTACAAGATCTGAATCGATGCGAATTGTTTCGACTTTTTCAGGCAGGTCTTGCGCAACCACAACTGCGCATAAAGCGAGAACTGAGAGGACAGTTGTAAACACCCTAATTCGCATAATACCCACGTTTACCGCGCGGCACGGCGTTAGTGCGACTAACACCGATCCGGATCGCTCGCCACTTCCCATCGCGTGTGCTGTTTGCAGGACGATACGCCAAACTGTACATCGTTCCAAGATCCGCGACGACCTGCTCGTAAGCGCCCGCGAGATCCGTCAATCGTTCCACTTCGTAGAAGACGCCGCCGCCCGCGTCAGCCATTTCTTTCATGCGATCGTGCCCGGCATCGAACGCCTCCGGCTGCGTATCGAGCGGGCTCATCGCCTGGTACTCGGTGTTCAGCCACAACGTGTATAAGACACCGTCAAACTCCTGAACGTTTCGCAGTGTTTCCGGATAACTCTGGCGCGAGCCCTGCTGTCCGCTGACACCGGGAATTGTTCCATCAAGTCCGTCGCTCATCAGTACGATTGCGCTCCGGCGTGACTTCTTCGACTGTTTCGACAACTCTTCCATCGCAAAGTTTGTCGCGTCGTAGAGCTTTGTATCGCCGCGCGCGGTATCGATTGTTTCGATTCGCTGTCGCAGCAGCTCGCGATCGGCAGTCAACTCCGAGATAACCTTCGCTTCACCGGCAAACGTGATCACACCGATGCGATCGGCAGGCCGCGCTGCGTCGACAAAACGAATCGCAGCAGCGCGAATCAGCTTGATGACTTCCCTGGTCGATCCGGACAAATCAATCAACAGCATGAGATCGAAAGGCGCAGACGACGATTCAAACTGAACGATGCGTTGCTCCTGTCCATCCTCGAACAGTTTGAAGTCGGATTGGGCCAGGCCCATTAGTCCACGATTGGTGCTTCGATCGATGACACTGATATTGAGTGTCACTAATTGTGAATCGACGCGTATGACGTCGCCTTCGCTGATGTCGTCGCTGTTGTTGACTGGATCCGCCGGCGTTCCAGCGGCAGGTTTTGGACCATTCGCGCCGAGCAGCTCAGGTTGTTTTGCAGGTAGATTGCTCGAGCTCTGCTCGACAGTAACAGCCGCATAACTGAGCAGTATCTGGCCGGTAATAGTTTGGATTTCGATCTTCCTGTCACCGTTACCGAGACGTGTTTGAATCACCTGCCTTCCTCCGATCGGTGCGCCATCGAGAGACGAGGCGACGCTTCCTTTCAGAGCCCGCGCGGTGATATCAGCGTTGTCAGGAATTTTGATCTTGAGATGAATCGGAACGACCGGATCGACGGGCCGTCGCACGACGGAGATCGTTATCAACGAGCCGCGATTATCGATGATGATCGGCGACCTGGTTAGCCTGGTACTGCCGTCACCGCCGATTACAGCGGAGACAGCGACGTGGCTGTTGCTCCAGACTTCGGCCGTCACATTACCATAATCGTTGCGAACTTTTAGCTGGCCGCCGGCAGGCAAATCGATGCGGATTTCGTCATCGGCGTAGGCTGTCGTTGGGGAGAAGGACGCCAGAAATAGCAGACCCAACAGGGCCCTGTGAACCTTCAAAAACACAAACGCGATGATAGCAAATCCGTCCGTAATCCGCGTAATCCGCGGTTAAAGTTACGGTTCGATGAGGTCGAGCATCGAGGTCTCGTCACGTGCTGGCTCGGGCTGCTTTTCGGGCGGTGGCGCACCGGCGAGATCCGAGATCTTGAGCAGCAGGTTGTTCTGGTTCGTCGCGTACGGCAGCGCCGTCTCGATCGACACCACACCTTCGCGAATCAAGTTCTCGATGACAGTATCGAACGTCTGCATTCCGTCCTGATCGCCCTGCTCCATCGCGTCGATCAGCGATTTGCCTTCCGATTCGCCTTTCTCGATGTACTCGCGCGTGCGCATCGTCGCCTTCAGGATCTCGATCGCCGCCATTCTGCCCTTTCCGTCAGCAAGCGGTATCAGACGCTGCGAAACGATGAATCGAAACGACTGCGCCACACGCGTCCGAATCGCTTTCTCTTCATTCTTTGGAAACACACCGATGATTCGATCCACTGTCTTCGACGCATCGATCGTGTGCAACGTCGACAACACGAGGTGACCAGTCTCAGCCGCTTCCAGCGCGACTTCGATCGTCTCGCGGTCGCGCATCTCGCCGACGAGTATCACTTTCGGCGCCTGTCGCAACGCCGCGCGCAGTGCGACTGAGAAGCTCGGTGTATCGGAGTGAAGCTCGCGCTGGTGAATCGTCGAGTTTTTATGCGTGTGGAGAAACTCGATCGGATCTTCGATCGTGACGATGTGGTAGTAGTGCGTCTCATTGATGAGATCGATGATCGCTGCGAGGGTCGAGCTCTTGCCGCTTCCCGTTGGTCCAGTGACGAGCACGATACCGTTTTTGATATCTACTATCTCTTTCAGTACTTCAGGCAGATTGAAATCGCTGAACCTCGGCGGCCGCATCGGAATCACGCGCATGATGATCGCGTGCGAGCCGCGTTGCTTGAAGATATTCACGCGAAAACGAGCCTCGCCGGGAGCACTGAACGACAGGTCCGCGGAGCCACTCTTTTCAAGGCTGTCGATTGCCGCCTGTTGATTTCCAATGATCAGTTTCGCGATGCCTGCGGTGTGGGCCGGCGTCAGCTTCTCGAGACCAGGAACACGAACAGGCACGAGTTTGCCCGCTAATTCAACCTGCGGTGGCCGTCCCGGACTAAAGATCAGATCGCTGACTTTGTCTGACGCGCGCAGCATTTCGCGCAAAACGGCGATGAAATTCAGAGCTGGTGGGGCCGGTGTTTGAGTTGTGGAGGTAGTTGGTGTTTGGCTGCTCATTTTGGAACTTTTTGTTTAGCTGGCGCGTCAAACCTTCGCGACAACTTTCGCTAACGATTATTTGTCGTATGAAGAACAAACTACTTTCTACTTACGTACATCCAAGAGTTCGTTCTATAAGAGCGCGGTAGACGAAAACTTGGACCGCGCTCCGAAATTGAAAAGAAAGGCGCTGGAAACATGGCAACCTACAGAGATCCTGTTAGATGCTTTGCACCACTTGAAGTAATCGAGCGCCTGCTGGAAATTCGTGTTGAAGCGGGTTATTCGCCTGCCGTATATCTTCTTTCCCCCGATGATTTGGCAGACTATCTCGATGCATATGGCTTCGATGTGTATGCATTATCGGAGACCGAAGCTGAGTTTCACTTTGGCGACTATCGTGCGCCACTCGCACCAGGCGGTGATCACGCCCACTGCTCGCTGACCGCACACTAGTTTTTCACCTGCATTAACTGTCCACAGATTACACAGATTGAATCTGAGTAATCTGTGGATAGTCATTTTAGCGCTTTGATCACAAAAAACGTCACGTCGTCATTCGCGCCCTGGTTCGCGGTCCACTCCAAAACCGCCATCTCCAAACTCGCAATCAGCTCACGCGCAGGCCGATCTTTGTTGTCCTTGACTGCCTGTACGAGCCGGTCACGTCCAAACTCCACACCGTCGAGATTCGACGCTTCAGTTACACCATCAGTGTAAATGAGCATGATGTCGCCCGGCTCGAGCAACAAGTGATACTGGTGATAGCGCGTCTCGGGAAACATTCCCAACGGCTGTTCGCCATATTCGATAAAGCTGACCTCGCCCTTCGCGTTCAGCAGCAGCGGCGGATTGTGACCCGCATTCGAATACGACAACGTGCGATTCGAAGCGTCGAGAATCGCATGAAACGCCGTCACAAACTGGTTTCGCTCAATCGACTCCCACAACAGGTAATTTACCTTCGAGAGCGACACATTCGTCGCGTAGCCAATGTGCGTCGCCGCCCGCAAACTCGATCGCAGAAAAGCCATCAGGATCGCCGCCGGCACGCCTTTCCCGGATACGTCAGCGATCACGATCCCGATTTCGTCGTCGTAGATTCGCACCCAGTCGTAATAGTCGCCCGAGACTTCCTCTGTCGGAAAGTTGTAAGCGCTGATGTCGTAACCGGGTAACTCCGGATCCTGCGGCGGCAGCAGCTCGAGCTGGACCTGGCGCGCCACTTCCAACTGGCCCTGGAGTCTCTTCTTCTCGATCAACTGCTCGTGTAACATCACCTTCTCGATGATGATCGCCACTTGCGACGCCAGCAGCATCAATACTTCCAGATCGTCGTTTGAATAAGCGTTGAGCTCGTCGCTCTCTAGATCGAAGACACCGATGACTTCATCGTTCGAAATGATCGGCGCGACCATCTCGGAGCGCGTGCGATCGCGCGCGTTGATGTAGACCGGATCTTTGCGGACGTCGTGAGAAATGATCGGCTGGCCGCTCAGGGCCACACTGCCGATGAAGCCTTCGCCTAGTTTCAGGTGCAGATCGGAGAGCTCGTCGATGTCGTAACCACGCACAGCTTCGGATTTGAAAGTACAAGGTTCTTCACCTTCCGGGACAAGCTCCGGGTCAAGACACTGGAGCACAAAGATCCCGGCCGCGTCGTAAGGGATCAGCGAGTCGAGCGTGTCCATCACCAGGTTCAGTACTTCCTGAAGATCGAGTGAACGGCTGATCTTCTTGGTGATGTCGAGCAGCATGCGCAGCTTGTCAGTCGTCGATAAACCCTGCGATGCCATTTCTTTCAGACGTTCCGTCATAGGATGCTAATCACTACCTGGTGCGGGCGCTCCTTTGCGTGAGAGATCTTTGTGCTCGTGCCAGAGCCGCGTCACCTTCATTCGATATTCGACCAGCTCGGGGCTGACACGAAAGTGTAATCCAATCTCGGTAGAAGTCCTTCCCTGCAGGAGCATTCTCTTCAAAGACGCGTATGGCACTAAAGCCGCGGCGCCAACCGCGTAGGCCTCCTCCTCGTCGGCCTTGCGGTAGTCGCGATTCATTACCTTACCACGATCGTCCCTCGTTACGATCGAGAGCCGGTTGGGCTGGTGGCCCAGAAACACGTGACAAATCTCTTCCATCAAGGTTGAGTTCGTGCGCGAGCGACCGTGAGTTGGATTCAATATCACCAGTTTCATGCCGTTCGGAAGCGTACACGCGCCGCCGGACCAGCTCTCGGAAGCGCTGCCGAGCAGGTGCTCACGCGCACTCTCGCTCAACCCTTCCACTTGGTCGAAACGGATGACGATCAGATTTGCAAAGCGTGCGAGCGCGAAAGGATTTAAAGGCTGGTCAATGCGGACGCGGGCGAAGTCGCGCAGGCCAAGAGCTTTCAACTCGAAATTTCGCCACTTTTCACCTGGAGGTAAGTCGCCAAGCAGCACTCGAAGAGTATACAGCCGCGGGTTTACGCGGATAAACGCGGATCAGAATTAACTTCGTTTTTTGGAGCCTTTATCGCTCTTACTGAACTGAGTGTAAGCGACACGAAACAGCTCAGAAAGCGCAGCCGCAGTTTCGGGTGTGAGATTTTTGTCGGCACGAAGGTGGGCTTCGACGATCTCGGGTGTGGGTTCTTCCGGATAATAGACCACGGCCTTTGATTCTTCTGCTTTTGGATCGCGGCCACTGAGGATGCGCTCCATCGGGACATCGAGCCAGGTGGTGAGTCGTGCGATGTTGTCTGCGTCAGGTTTACCGGTACCGTTTTCGATGCGTGAGAGGGTGGAGGCGGAGACGGATGTTTCACTTGCAACGTCGCGGAGGCTGAGCCCGAGCTCTTCGCGCCTGCGCTTGATGGCGCGTCCGAGCTCTTCGGTGTTGACAAGACCCTTGGCTGGACGATTCTTCGATTTCATGCCGCCTAACGTAGCACAAGCGCGGTTTTAGACGCAAGACTTTGTTTTGTACATGAAACAAGCCACAAAAGACACATAAGCTGAAACAAAAAGGGCGTCCAATTCCCACGGGCGCCCTTCTATTTCAGCTTATGTGCTTTTTGTGCCTTTTTGTGGCTACTCTTTCTGGGAGCCCATCGCGAGGTCACGGGCTTTCGGTAGGACATCCACCGCTTTCGCCACCTGCGGATCGTCCGTCATGATGAAAACTCTGTCACCAACAACGCGACCATAAGCGGCAGTGACGATATTGAACCGCAGCTCGAGCTCTACGAAGCTGCGATAGCGATCGATCGTCGCCGCACTCACCTTGTACGCCGGATCGGACGTCGCGAATTCACGGAATGCCCTGAAGATCGAATCCGTGATCTTGAATTCTTCGGGCCTCAACTCGTGACGGAAATTGATCCCGCCATTGATGCGGCTCGACTCCAAACCACGAATACGTCCATTCACCAGCTCGCGCGCAAAAGCAAACACCGGACTCAACAGACGGCGCTGAGTTAAGTTCGTAGTACGCGGCCCGATCGCTTCATCAGGCGAGATGCCACCACCGCTATACACTGCACGACCAGTGTCAGTTTTCGCCTGAGGACCAGCAGGTTTCGTAGGTTCCTTCGGCTCGCGTCCGATGCCGGCGCCGTGCGTGTAGTAATCGTAGAACCCGCCGTTCGAATAATCGCGCTGGATCAAACGACCTGATGGCGTGTAGTACTTCGCAGAGGTAAGCGTCAGACCGGCACCGTATTCGAGCGGAATAATGCTCTGCACCAGTCCTTTACCGAAGCTGGTCTGGCCCACAATCAACGCGCGGTCATGGTCCTGCATCGCTCCGGCAACGATCTCAGACGCCGACGCAGTGTTTTCGTTGATCAGAATTACGAGCGGCGTCATGTCGGGCGCGTTGTTTCGCGACTGATACGTGTTATCACGAAAACCGTTGCGACCCTTTTGCGTCAGTATTAGCTGCCCGCTACGCAGAAACACTTCCGCGACGTGAATCGCCTGGTCCAGGAATCCGCCCGGGTTGTTGCGCAGGTCGAGCACGAGCGACGTCATGCCTTTCGCGTGCAGGCGATCGAGCGCGTCGAGCAGCTCGTCTGTCGTCGTGTAATTGAAGCCGCGCGTCATGTCGATATAACCGACCCCGGGCTTCAGCATGTAAGCATCAGGTATTGAAGGCTGCGGCACCGCGTCGCGAACGATGTCGACCTTCTCGAGTCGCTTGTCGGCGGCGCGTTCCAGCGTCAGCTTGACGGTCGATCCACGTGGACCACGAATCTTGTCGCGAACTTCCAGCGACGACTTGCCGGTCATCTTCACGCCATCGACTTCGACGATCTTGTCGCCGTAGCGCAGTCCGGCACGGCCCGCCGGAGAATTGTCGAACGTGGCAGTGATGTACGTATCAGCCTGATCACCGTGAATGTAGTTCTGTATCGACGCACCGATTCCGAAATATTCGGAGCGCTGATCGGTCTTCAGCTCGTCAAATTCTTCGCGGTCATAATAGTTGGAATGAGGATCGAGTGAACGAAGCATGCCGATGATCGACGACTTGTACACTTCGTTGTAGTTGAGCTTCTTGCCGTCGATGTACTGCTCCTGAATGAGCTTCATCGCTTCATCGAAGTCACGCTGAACTCGAATTTGTTCAGGCGTAACAACGCTTGGGCGAGGCCTGCGGCCGTTAGAGCCGGGAGTTTGCCCGGTGACGAAACTCGGGATGATGAGAGAAATAACAACCAGGACCAGAGCAACGTGAGCCGAAATTCTTTTCACTGCGAACCTCGATTTATACAGACTTAAGCGGCGAAAATATCGATTAAGCCGCGCTTGCAATATAACGGATGCCGACTGGTGGAGCAAGGTTGTGCTCGCCGAGGTTGACCCTGTTTCCCGCGCTCCGTAGAATGAACCTACATCGACAAACTATCGTAAAGACGGACAGGTAATATTCGGTACTTGGCAAAGGAGTCTATACCAAAATGAGCAGTCCGTATCACAAAGAAGAACCCCCGACACCGGAGCGCATCGACGATCTGATGCTTCGTGACGACGAGCCGG
>DATHTI010000207.1:0-7103 GCA_035463335.1 Pyrinomonadaceae bacterium
AAACTGCAAAAGGATCGGCTCGAGATCGATCCGTGTATTCCGCGCTGGTGGCGCGATTTCGAGATCGTCTACCGCCGCGGGCGTGCGGTTTACCGGATCAAAGTCGAGAATCCGTCAGGCGTGAATCGTGGTGTGGTGAACCTCGAGGTCGATGGTCAACCGCAGGAGTTTATCGCGCTGACTGACGACGACAAGACGCACAATGTTCGCGTCGTAATGGGTGAGCCACAGGTTCCCGCGGATGACTCAGACCGCGGCCATGTCGGCTTCGCTGATGTCGAAGTTCGCTGAGACCTTCTGCACGTCGTCGTGATCTTCGAGCGCTTCCATCAGTTTCAACATCTGGCGCGCGTCGGAGCCTTCGAGTCTCACGTAGTTCTGCGGCACAAACTCAACTTCAGCAACCTGTGGCTCGATTCCGGCTGCCTTCACCGCCGCGAGCACTCCCTCAAACGCTTCCGGTGAAGTGATGATCTCGAAATTGTCTTCATCGTCGCGCAGATCGTCCGCACCTGCTTCAATCACGAGATCAAAAAGCTCTTCCTCCGATTTCGCTGACTTGCTGACAACTATGTAACCCTTCTTCTCAAACATCCAACCCACTGATCCACTCTGCCCAAGGTTGCCGCCATTCTTCGAAAACAGGTGTCGTATCTCCGCAACCGTGCGGTTTCGATTATCGGTCATCGACTGAATGAGCAGCGCCACGCCGCCTGGACCATGACCTTCGTACGTGATCTCCTCGTAGTTGACGCCTTCTTCCTCGCCTGTGCCGCGACGGATGGCGCGCTCGATCGTGTCGTTGGGCATGTTTCCGCCCTTCGCGTCGAGAATCGCTTTGCGCAAACGCGCGTTGGCGTCAGGGTCACCACCGCCGCTGCGCGCCGCGACGGTGATTTCTTTAATAAACTTCGTGAACAGTTTGCCGCGCTTGGCATCGAGCGCGCCTTTCTTGTGCTTGATACTGTGCCATTTCGAATGTCCGGACATTGGGTTTCAGATCCTTCTGAGTTTGTGGGTCGGAGTGGCAATATATCACCATCTGTGTAATCTGTGTAATCTGTGGCTAAAAAACTACTTTAGCGCTTCGTACTCTTTCCGGGCCTCGACGAGTACCGGCAGATCGTGATCGGCGTCTTTCCACAACGCGAAGAAATCCTGGTACGCCTTGCGCGCACCCGCTGTGTCGCCGTTGATCGCGAGCGCGCGGCCGAGGCCGAGATGGGCGAGAATATGCGTGCACGAAAACATGTCTATCCCTCGCCGGTCCATCACCTTCCTGAACTCCGCCGCGGCTTCGTTACCCATGCGCTGCTTGAGATACAAGTTTCCTCGCGCGTAGATTGTCCCGATTCCAAGAATCATTCCACCTTCGTAGCCGCGGATTGACTCGAACAACTGGATCGCCTGGCTCACGTTCCCGCGACTCTCCTCAATCCCCGCAGCCACAATCGGGGGAACAATCGAATTGATGACGGTATTTTTCGGGTACGTCGCGCGTGCTTCATCGAGCAGCTTTTGCGCCTGCTCGCGATCGTCACAAGCCGCGTAGACCGCTGCGCCGTTTGCGAGATTCATCTGACCCCGCACGAGATCGATCGCGGCCTTCGCATGCGCTTTCGCCTGATCACACCTGCCCATGTACATCAGATCGTTCGCAAAGCCCATCAACACACCCGCTGCGTTCTCCGTCCGGTTCTGCTGTTTCAACATCTCGACCGCGCGCTTTCGTAGCTCTTCCGCATGCTTAACTCTGCCGTGGTACAACGCAGTCGCACTCAGCAGCGCAGCAAATTGCGACTCTTCCGGCCGGCCTTTGGCCCAATTTACTTCGCGATCCATCGCCGCCTGGTCCCGTCGCACGAAAGCAAAGAAATAGCTCTTGACGTGGGCCTGGATTGAATCAGGATTTATCTTTTGCGCCTCTCGTTCCGCCTGCTCCGCTTCATCGAAACGTCCCAGACTCTTGAAACTCGAAACGAGGTTATCGTGGGCGCTGATGTTGTTCGGACTCAGTCGCACTGCTTCGAGCGCTTCCTGCAGTGCTTCCTCATGTCGTCCGATGAGCTGGTAGTTCAGCGAGAGATTGTTATGTGGAATGAAGTCGTTTGGATAAAGACGCGCCCACGTCTTGAGCGTTTCAATCGTCTGATCGATCTCGCCGGTGATGTAAGCGTAATACTTCTCTTCGATGTAGAGTCGTTCGCGCTCACTCACTCGATCGCGCAGATCGTAAGCTTTCTGCACGTATTCTTTCGCGGTCTCGAGCTGTTCCTCGTTAACGTAGTGAACACCGATGCGAGCGTAGGCCATCGCAAAGTTTGGATCGAGCTCGACTGCGCGTTTGTAGAACGTCAACGCCTCGCGCGCTTTTCCTTTGGCGCGTTCATCGTTAGCCATCGCATAGGCCTTCAGCGCTTCGAGTGAAGACGTAGTCGCCTGCTCGATGTTCACATCGTACTTCTTCATCGAGCTCAGCGATTCGCCGAGTTCCTTACGCAGGTTCAGCGCGGCGGTGCTGAGTGACGAAAGTACTTTTTCTTTACTCTCGGCCTCGATCTGCTCGCGTGCAATTGGATCGCCGGAGCGCGGGTTCACTGCTTCCAAAGTGATCACATAATGACTGCCGAGACTCGCGATCGACCCCGTTAGCATCGCCTTGATTCCCTGTCGCTCGCAGATCTCGCGACCAACGTCACGCGTGATGCGATCGTCAGGCGAGCGGCCCATGAAGCGCAGTGTTTCGCGCACGCGATCTTCGGGGAACAAGTTTAAGAACGGCGTTTGTCCGAGGTTCACGGCGAGCGCTTGTTTCAGCGTCCCGTCAAAGACTGGCTCACCTGTAGTGTTGACGAAGTCAGTCAGTAAAACCGTGTCGCGCTCGGTCAGCGGATGTGAATTGCGCTTGTACAGGTAGAAAGCAGACGCGCTTGCAAAGATGACCACGAGCGCGATCAATGCCGCCGCGAGCTTGTGACGTTTAATTCCAGTCGCGATGTACTCGGCGCTCGAAACATGACTGATCGTTTTCTCGGAAGTTTGTACCGCCTGTTGCGCAATTGTTGGAGGCCCGCCGGGAAAATCGCTGATCTTCGATTGTGTAAAGCTGAGCGGAGCCGCGGATCGCTCCAGCTCCGATTGAAAATCCAAACGTTGCCTGAGACGGCGTAAGTCTGTGATGAGCTCTTTGACTGTTTGATAACGCTCGTCGCGATCTTTACGCAGCGCCTTCATCACGATCCAATCGAGCTCGGCAGGCACGTTCGGGGCGAAGCGAGCAAGCGGTGGCGGCTCCTTCTGTGTGATCGCGACGATCACGTCCGTTGACGTCTCACCCTCGAAAGGAGTGCGGCCCGCGATCATTTCGTAGATCACAACGCCGAGACTCCAGATGTCGCTGCGCGCATCAACCGGTTTTCCGCGCGCCTGCTCCGGCGACATATAGTGAGACGTGCCCATCACGACACCAGCGTCAGTGTGCACGAGCACTCTCGTCTGCGCTTCTCCATCTGAGGGACTGCGATCGATTGATTCGGTGAGTTTCGCGAGGCCGAAGTCCAACACCTTCACGTAACCGTTGCGACGCACCATGATGTTGTCAGGCTTGATGTCGCGATGAACGATGCCCGCCGCGTGTGCTTCTTCGAGCGCGCTCGCCACCTGAACGGCGATGTCGAGAATCTCGGGAGTCTCGAGTTGTGAGGCAGCCATTTTGCGCCGGAGCGTGAGGCCGTCGATGTATTCGGTGGCGATGTAATGCCGGCCGTCGTCGACACCCATTTCATGAATCGTGAGAATGTTTGGATGATTGAGGTTCGACGCTGCTGACGCTTCCTGCTCGAAACGATGGAGACGATCTCTATTGGTAGTGAATTCCTCGCTCAGGATCTTGATCGCGATCTTGCGCCCGAGCTTCATGTCCTCAGCGAGGTAGACCTCACCCATTCCGCCCGCGCCGAGCTTCTCGAGTATCCGATAATGAGAGACCTTCTCAGGCTCCATGATTCAGGCACTTCATCCACAGATTTCACAGATTTATTTAACCAATCTGCGTAATCTGTGGATGGTTCAAAAACTTCTGAACGGGGTTGTCAACAACGTTCCCGCGATCGCCTGTTGAAATAGCCATACGATCAAAATCGCAACGATAGGCGAGATGTCTATCCACCCGAGCGGTGGAATCAAACGGCGCAACGGCCCCAGCAACGGCTCAGTAACATCCACCAGGAACTTCATCAAACGATTTCGGTAGCTTACCCTGCCCCACGAGAATACGATGCGGACACCGATCAGCAGAATGTAGATCGATAACAGCCCGTACAAAATGTGGCCAAGCACGGCAAAGCCCGAGCCGCTTTGCAGACTCATCCACACGCCGGCAATCGTCGATGCAATAGTCCTGACTAACCACAGGAAGTAATAACCGAGCAGTATCACTACAAGAATGACTGCTAAAGGAGCGAACTTCGGATCCATACCGAGCTGCCGCAATCCGCCTCGCACCGGAACCACGAATCCATCACTGAGTCGCCGCACGGTGCGCGATGTCCACGCAAATGGATTTAAATCCATCGCATCGACGATCAGTCTCACGATCATCAGCACTATGACAGCGACGATGAAGATCGAGATCGCAGAGTTAATGAACCAGACTATTCGATCGATGATGAGCATGTTTTCAATGTCTCGGACCGCGTTCGCCGAAGATGGCCGTACCGACGCGAACCATCGTGGCGCCCTCTTCTATTGCTACTTCAAAATCATTAGTCATACCCATCGACAGCTCGCCCTTCCCACTCGTAAACGCGCCGCGCGCCGCAAGCTCGTCTCTCAGCTCTCGTAATCGACGAAAGAAGGGACGGCTTTGTTCCGGGTCGTCAAAAAACGGCGGCAGCGTCATCAGCCCGGTGAGTTCCAGCCGGCTCAATGGTCCAATACCGTCTACCAAATGGGTTAATTCTGATTCGTCTATACCCGATTTGGTTTCTTCGTGGCCAAGATCGACCTGGATCAGTACTGCCAGCCTATCCCTGCCCTCCTCGACGCACAAGCGATCCAGTCGCTGCGCTAAATCGAGCGAATCAACCGAGTGAATGACGTCGAAAAGGTTAACAGCACGCCGGGCTTTATTGGCTTGGAGGTGCCCGACGAGGTGCCAGCGCGCAGCCTCACGCCCTAATTCCGCAATTTTCTCCTCAGCCTCCTGGACGCGGTTTTCTCCGATATCCACTGCTCCAAATTCGATCACTCTCTTTATAACAGAGGCTGGATGGGTTTTGCTGATGGCGACGAGCCGCACTTCGCCAGCTGGCCGTCCACACCGTGCCGCGGCGGCCGAAATTCGACTGCGAATGCCCTCAAGTCTCACGGCTAGTTGATCTTGCGCGGGGTCAAGGTTTGCCAGAGGGTCTGCCATAGGGAAGCTCAGCGGGCTCTTCGATGCGCCTCATAATAACCCAAACGGCCAAAGGGCAACGAAGCGGCACCCGAATTGATGGCGTCGTAGCCTTGTTGCGGCCCCACCCCCTCATAGGCCGGTTCATTTTAGGAGGAACTTTCATGAAACTTTGGACATCTAAAAACCCGTTAGGAATTCTAGTAGTGGGTTTGGTCATACTCTTCGGCGCGTCGTCTGATGCAATGGGCCAGGGACGTGGTCGGAGAGCTTCGAATTGGGAAAAGAAGTGCGAAAAGTTTGTTAACTGTCATGACGCGCGTGATGGTCGGTGGGATGGACGCGGTCCCAATCGTCGTTCGAGATTCAACAACATCTTCAGACGGCATCGCAGGCATCGCGACCGCGACTTCGACCGCTTCAGTCGCAGAGATCGATTTCGGAATCGTGATTGGGATGACAGATGGCGGAGGCGCAGATAGGCATTCTTGACACCCTCCACACGCATTCGCATAATGACCTACCCGGCATCTTGCGGATGTGGCGGAACTGGCAGACGCGCAGGTCTCAGAAGCCTGTGATGGTGACATCGTGGAGGTTCAAGTCCTCTCATCCGCACCAAAAATTGAGGCGAGTCTGTTAATGCAGGCTCGCCCTTTTTCGTCTCTCTTAACAACCCCCACTGGAATTGAAAATTTTTGTCACGGATTTTCGGAGGCTGGTGTTCTCGTTGTAAGAGGTCCAGTTCCGAAAGGGGAGTATTGATGAACGTCGAACAAGCAGCTTTGATGGAAAACGACAACTTGAGTCATGCTCGTGTAAACAGCACATTACCCGAAAGGACGGTGCGCTTGAAATTAGCCGAGCGACCCGATCGCGATCGTATTCAGAGGGTTGTCGATCTGGCCGACGCACTTTTGGTTGAAGCTGAAACTCTGGCACGCGACAAGGCTTTCACCGAGGAAGCAACGAGACTCAAACCGTTGGACATTCTCGGCGGTATTAATTTTTACGACGAGGTTCAACGATTCGAGACTCACCTGATCAAAATGGCGCTGGCTGAAACCGGAGGTAACCAGGCAAAGGCAGCAAGGCTTCTTGGAATTAAAGCAACAACCCTAAACTCCAAAATTAAACTCTTCAAAATTGACGTAGACTAGACTCCCCAGTCCCCGTCTTCATCAATTAACTGCTTCCGACGTACCGAGGAACTCGGCCTCGGTAACGTCGGAAACAGTTAGTGGCTGCTCCTGAAAAAGATTTGAATCGATCAGCGTCTGCACGATGTATCGACCTGCCGTCGGGAAGGTCACGTTTACAAAGAAACTGATGTTGTCGGCAAAGCCGCCTTTGGCTATCTCGAAAGGCGTCGGCTGCGATACGACGATCGGGTGTTTTCGATCGGGGGTGAGTATGCGCACCTCGGAGAGGTAACTGCCCTGCCCTTTCCAGTGGTTGACGATGGCAAACTTGATCAAAGACAAGGGCAGTTGCTGCACCATGATGTTCTGAAAAACACCCATAAACGACAGCTTGTTGCCGGCCTCTAATCTCACGTCATCACAAAAGAGCGTATAAAGTAATTCCAGCTTCTTTGTTGTTGGTTCTATGCTACTCATCTTGTTAATCCTGTAAATCCTGTCATCCTGTCTAAATGTGTGTTTAAATTTCAGGCGAGCATCCCTTTAAATGCATCCTCATCAATCAC
>DATHTI010000208.1:0-9497 GCA_035463335.1 Pyrinomonadaceae bacterium
AGCAATTCGAATGCAACACCAAACCCTGAAAGGGTTAGGCAGTTGGCGAACCCTTACATGGTTCAAGTCATTGTTAGGCTACTGAACCCAGGGTTGTCGCTGCGCTCCAACCCGGGGTAGCAATTCGAATACAACACCAAACCCTGAAAGGGTTAGGCAGTTGGCGAACCCTTACAGGGTTCAATTCATTGTTAGGCTACTGAACCCAGGGTTGTCGCTGCGCTCCAACCCTGGGCTGGGACTAGCCAACGCCTTCGGCGTATTTCAACTGAACCACTACTCTTTTCTTACTGACTTGAATTTAGGCGATCTAAAAACTGGCTCAAACACCGGCGCAGCCCATGTGGGCTGAGGCGCACTCAACGTTAACTATTGCCGAAGGAGTTCCCCAGTATGTCGAAAATAGTAAAGCTCTTTTTCATGAGCCTGATGGTGTTGTCTCTCAGCGCAGTAAGCTTCGCGCAGTCGACCACCACCGGCTCGATCGGCGGCGTCGTTACCAATCCCAATAAAGAAGTTGTGCCCGGCGCTTCCGTGACTGCCAGGAACGCCGGCACCAATAAAGAAGAAACGGCCACGACTGACGATACCGGACGATTCAAGGTCGCAAACCTGCAACCGGGAATTTATGCGGTCACCGTAAACTCGACGGGCTTCAGTCAGATCACGCAGGAAAACGTCGTGGTCGAAGTCGGACGCGAAACGACCCTGGAGATCTCGCTCGCGGTTGGACCGGTAACCGGTACGGTAGACGTCAGCGCTGAAGCGCCGGTTATCAACACTACGCAGCAAGACTTCTCGACCAATATCAACCAGACTTCAATCAACGAGCTGCCAATCAACGGTCGTCGTTGGTCAAACTTTGCTCTGCTGACTCCCGGCGCTGTGCCTGACGGCACGTTCGGCCTGATCAGCTTCCGCGGCATCTCCGGATTGCTGAACAACAACACGATCGACGGCGGCGACAACAACCAGGCGTTCTTCGCAGAAGAGCGTGGTCGCACGCGCATCAGCTACTCGGTCAGCCAGGCTGCGATTCGTGAGTTTCAGGTCAACACGTCGAGTTACTCCGCGGAGTACGGACGCTCAGCCGGCGGCGTGGTCAACGCGATCACGAAGAGCGGCACGAACGACTTTCACGGCGGCGCCTTCTACTACCAGCGCAACAACAAGTGGGGCGCTCGCAACCCTCTCGCTGTGCGCCAGGAGCTGATTAACGGCGTCTTCACTCCGGTTGGTTACAAGCCGAAAGATGTGCGCCACCAGTTTGGCGGCACCATCGGTGGTCCAATCGTAAGAGACAAGGCGTTTTTCTTTTTCAGCTACGATCAGCAGAAACGAAACTTCCCCGGGCTCGCGGTTTTTGGTCAGAACGGGTTTCTGAATCTGAGCGCGGCGAATCGTACCGCTTTGATCAATCGCGGTCTGACTAACGCGCAAATCGACAGCACGCTTAACTTCCTGTCCAGCCTGTCTGGCCCGGTTCCGAGGACTGGGGATCAAAAGCTTTTCCTGCCGAAGGTCGACTGGGTTGTCAACGACAAGAACACAGTGACCGTCAGCTACAACCGTTTGCGTTGGGCATCGCCTGCGGGAATCCAGACACAGGCTACAAACACTCGCGCCGTAGACAATTTTGGTGACGACTTCGTCCAGATCGATGCGCTGAACGCTAAGCTCGCTTCGACGCTCAGCTCAACACTTCTGAACGAGTTTCGCTTCCAGTGGGGCCGCGATAACGAGTTTCAGTTTAGCCAACCGCCGATCGCCGGCGAGCCGACGACTGCTGTTGGTGGAAGGTCACCGCAAACGGTCCTCGTTGGTACCACGACTTTTTCTTTTGGAATGCCCGAGTTTCTCGAGCGCGCTTCATTCCCGGATGAGAGACGTTGGCAGTTTGCCGACACGGTCACGCTAACGGCCGGCAATCACACCTGGAAGTGGGGCGGCGACATCAACTTCGTCAAAGACATCATTAACAACCTGCGCTTCGCGGGTGGTGAGTTCAACTACACCGGCGCTACCACCGGACTACCGGATTTCATCGTCGACTACGTCAATTTCCAGACCAATGGCGCGATTCGCGCACTCGCAACTAACAGCGGGCTGCTGGGCCGGTGCGTCAGTGCGCAAACACCGGGAGTTTTCCGCCGCGCTGGTAAGTGCTATGCGGGTAACTTCAACCAGGGGTTCGGCGTGCTGGGTCTGACGATGAAGACTACGGACCTGAATTACTTCGTTCAGGACGACTGGCGCGTCACACCGCGCTTCACTTTGAACCTCGGTCTGCGTTACGAGTACCAGCTCAATCCGGATCCGGTGAACGTGAATCCGGCGCTGCCGCAGACTAACAACAAAGTCGATGACCGGAACAACTTTGGACCACGCATCGGTTTTGCTTTCGACGTCACTGGTGATGGCAAGACGAGTCTTCGCGGCGGCTGGGGACTCTACTACGGCCGTGTGATCAATTCGACTGTTTACAACACGCTCGTAAACACAGGTGTTGGAACTGATCGAGGTCAGCGGCAATTTATTACCAGTGCGACAAATCTCCCGGCCGCATGCGCCGGCCAAACGCCGGATGATTGCGCATTGCTTCCGATCTATCCGAACCTGTTGCCTGCTTCAAATCCGCCGGTAGGCGCGGTGCAGTACTTTGACGAGGATTTCCAACTGCCTCAGATTCACCAGTGGGACTTCATTTTCGAGCGAGAGATCTCGAGAAACACGGTGCTCTCGGCTTCTTACCTGGGCAGTTTCGGTAATTCGTTGCCGAACTTCGTGGATACCAACTTGCCCGCGCCCGCACGTCGGGTCGCGCTGAACATCGTCGGTGGACCATTTGCTGGCCAGACCTACCTGACGCCGATCTTTGTTGGACCAAGACCAAACACTGCCTTCGCGCAGATCACGGAAATTCGCAGCGATGTGGTTTCCAAGTATCATGCGCTCGTTTTGCAGGCCAACCGTCGCCTGACGAAAGGACTACAGTTCCAGGCGAACTACACCCTCTCGCGCGCTTCTGACACTGGCCAGAGCTCGACAACATTCACTACGAACAATCTGCCTTTCAATGCTTTTGACCAGTCAGGCGAGGATGCGCTCTCGGCGTTCGACCGCAGGCAAAAGTTTGTAGTAAGCGCGGTCTACGCTCCGAATCCATTCAATGATGGACCAGCCAAGGCCATCTTTAACGGTTGGACCATTGCGCCGATTCTCAATGCGTTTTCGGGACAGCGAGTTACCGGCAATATCAGCGGCAACATCACTCCCACTTCGTTTGGCTTCGCTTCCAATACGACGCCAGGCGGCGGCATAAATGGTTCAGGTGGTGCAACGCGCTTCTCGTTGGTACCGCGCAACTTCTTCAAGCAGCCGAACATTTGGTATCTCGATGCGCGGCTTTCGCGACGCTTCAGCCTGACAGAAGCGGTTAAGCTTGAAATACTGGCTGAAGGCTTCAACGTTTTCAATCGCACCCAGGTTACGAACGTCAACGCGACGATCTATAACCAGTCGGGCACCACGTTGACCTTCAACGGCGTGGGAACGAACCCGTTCTTTAACGTCACCGGCGCTGACAGCACGTTGTTCCGTGAGCGCCAGGTGCAGTTTGCTGCTCGCATCGAGTTCTAATAGTCTCGAAAGACACGGCCAGCATCCACAGATTACGCAGATTTCTGTGTAATCTGTGGATGCTTTTTTCTGCGTAATATGTGACCTTTTTGTTAGGCGCTGCAAAACCCTTATAATGCCCGGTCTTTTCGTTTATTACCGCTCTGACGAGGGGAAACTTACAAAATTGGCGAACGAACAGTTTGACGTAACGATTATTGGCAGCGGGCCTGGTGGTTATGTTGCAGCAATACGTGCGGGTCAGCTCGGTCTGAAGGCTGCGATAGTCGAGAAAGATAACCGGCTCGGCGGCACTTGCACCCTGCGCGGCTGCATTCCGACGAAGCAGATGTTGATGTCGGCGCACGTTTATGAGCAGATGCAGCACGCGGCTGACTTTGGCGTGCAGGCTTCGGGTATTCAGCTCGCTTTTGCAGATGTGCAAAAGAGAAAAGATAAGGTGGTGCTGAAAAACTCGAAGGGCATCGAGTATTTGATGAAGAAAAACAAGGTGACTGTCTTCAAAGGCACCGGCAAGATCGCGCTACCGGGCAAAGTCGAAGTCACCGATTCTGAAGGCAAGACGCAGACGCTTCAGACGAAAAACATCATCATCGCTACCGGTTCAGTCGTCCGGCCGATTCCGGGATTCGACACCGACGGGCAGCACGTTGTTAATAGCGACCACATTCTCGAGTTGCAGCAGGTGCCGAAGTCGCTGATCGTGATGGGTGCGGGCGCTGTTGGTGTCGAGTTCGCGTCCGTGTATTCGCGTTTTGGCGCGGAGACGACGATCGTGGAGTTGTTGCCAAGACTGGTGCCGCTCGAGGAAGAAGAAGTCTCGAAAGAGCTCGAGCGTAGTTTTCGTAAACGCGGGATCAAGTCGCAGGTCGATACGAAGCTCGAGAAGCTTGAAAAGACTGAAACCGGCGTGCGCGTGACTGGTAAGACTTCGAAGGGTGAGGCGGTGAGTCTCGAAGCGGAGATGTTGCTGGTGGCTGTCGGGCGCATGCCCTACACGCAAGGGCTCGGACTCGAAGGCACGAAGATCAAGGTTGACCGCGGGTTTATCCTCGTGGACGAATATCAGCAGACGGCGGAGAAGGGTGTTTATGCGATTGGCGATGTTGTGCCGACGCCTTTGCTGGCCCACCTTGCGTCGAAGGAAGGAATCGTCGCCGTCGAGCATCTCGCGGGCAAGAAGGACGTGCGGCCGATCAACCTGCGTTTAGTGCCGAATTGCACTTACTGCGATCCGGAAATCGGATCAGTTGGTCTCACCGAGGCGAAAGCGAAGGAGCAGGGTTACGATGTGAAGATCGGGAAGTTTCCGTTCTCGGCGTCGGGCAAGGCGCGCATCATCGGCGAGGAAGAAGGTTTCGTCAAGATTGTCAGCGAGAAGAAGTACGACGAGATTCTCGGAGTGCACATTATTGGCCCGCACGCGACCGAGTTGATCGCCGAGGCGTGTGTGGCGATGCAGCTTGAATCCACCGCGGATGAATTAGGCCGGACAATGCACGCGCACCCGACGATTTCCGAGGCGGTGATGGAAGCCGCTGAAGGCGTCCACGATCTCGCAGTTCACATATAAATTAGAAAGAAACCGTGTCATCCGTGGTTGAAAATTCACTTCCAGACAAACACCGTCGCCGTCGTCCCGCACGTCCGCGTTATCAAATGCGCATCAGCACGAAGTACGCGCCACGCAAGGCCGTCGACGGCAAACCACTAAGCTGCTCCACCGAGACGACGCTCAAACCCGAGCAGCATCTTGACCTGTATCGTTACCTGAAGCTCACGCGTCTCGTTGAAGAGCGTCTCGTAAATCTCTATCGCCAGACAAAGGTCGTCGGTGGCGTGTTTCGCTCGCTGGGCCAGGAAGCCACAGCAGTCGGCACCGCCTACGCGCTCCAGCCGCATGACTTCGTCACCCCTTTGATTAGAGATCTTGGCGCCGTGCTCGTTAAAGGTATTCGCCCGCGCGAGATCTTCGCGCAATACATGGCGAAGGCGTGGGGACCATCCGGCGGCAGAGATCTCAACATCCACTTCGGCGACATGGAGAAAGGGTTTATTGGCCCAATCTCGCATTTGGGAGATATGATTCCGGTCATGACCGGGATCCTGCTCGGCGCGCGCATGCAGAAGAAGAAGTTTGTGGCCGTGGCCTACATCGGCGACGGTGGCATGAGCACCGGCGCTTTTCACGAAGGACTCAACTTTGCCGCCGTGCAGCGACTGCCATTGATCGTCGTGGCCGAACACAATCATTACGCTTACTCGACGCCGACCAGCCTGCAAACAGCCGTGCGTGATCTCGCCGAGAAGGCGGCTGGTTACGGCATTCCGGCGCACATCGTCGATGGCAACGACGTTGTTGCATGTTATGAAGTGACGAAGCAGGCGGCGGACTATGCGCGACGAGGCGGCGGCGCGGTCTTGATCGAAGCGAAGACGTATCGACGGAAGGGACACGCGGAACACGACGATCAACGCTACGTTACAGCGGGCGAGATCGAGTGGTGGGAGAAGAACAACGATCCGATCGATCGTTACGAACGGTATTTGTTGGAGTGTAATCACGCGACGAAAGAGAAGCTCGAAGAGATCGACGCGAGTGTTCTTCGTGAGATAGACGAGGATTGCGCCTGGGCTGAATCTTCACCAATGCCCGAAGGCGAGCAGGCAGCGTACGGCGTTTTCGATAACAACGTCGTTCCGCCGGCGTTCAGACCAAAGGTCCTGGAGGGTTAATGACAGTCAAACCAATGAACCACAGTTACCGACGACGTACCAATGGTACCTCACTTACCGGAGGAAAAGAGATGGGATATGTTTATGCGGACATACAACTCACAAATGAAACCGATTTAGCCGACTATCGCCGCGGATGGGTGGCTGAAAACGAACTGCGTCGCGTCACAACCAAAGCGCTCGTAGATAGTGCGGCGTTCGACCTCATCATAAATAAGGAGACTCAGGAACAACTTCAATTGCCTGTGCTTGGCAAGCGTCCTATCAGATTGGCAGACGAATCCATAATAGAAGTGGACATCGTTGGACCTGTTGAGGTTCGTTTCGAAACTAGTGCTACGACTGTCAGAGCACTTGTTATACCGGATACAGAAGAAGTTTTGTTGGGAGCTATTCCGCTGGAAGGACTGGACGTTATCATCGATCCACTGCGGGAGCGACTCCTCGTCAACCCGCCAGAAAGTACGAATGCCAAGGTTAAGAAGGTCGCTTGAGTAACTAACGATGTCGACAGCCGTCAAAAAAGAACACAAATCTGCACGCCCGGAACGTGGTGGACAAGCCACGCTTGTCGAAGCCATTCGCCAGGGGATCTGGGAAGAGATGGAACGCGATCCCACCGTGTTTGTGATCGGCGAAGACGTCGGCGCATATGGTGGCGCGTTCAAAGTCACTGACGGATTGATCGACGAGTTTGGCAAAGAACGCGTGATCGACACGCCGATCTCGGAAGGCGCGATCGTCGGTGCGGCGTGTGGCGCGGCGTTGATGGGCATGCGACCGGTCGCTGAGTTTCAGTTTATTGATTTCATTTCCGCCGGGTTCGATCTGTTGACGAATTACGCTGCGAAGTGTCGCTATCGCTGGGGTGCTGGAATTCCGGCGGTGTTTCGTGGTCCATGCGGCTCGGGAGTGCGCTCTGGTCCGTTTCACTCGCTCAACGCAGAGGCGTTTTTTCTGAACACTGCGGGACTGAAGATTGTCGAGCCGTCGACGGCTTATGATGCGAAAGGATTGATCAAGGCCGCGATACGCGATCCCGATCCGGTGCTGTTTTTCGAGCACAAGAAGCTCTATCGCTTGCCGCGTCTGCGCGAAGAGCTGCCGCCGGATGATTACATCGTCGAGATCGGAAAGGCGCGCGTCGCGCGGGCCGGAAGAGATTTGTCGATCATCACGTTTGGCGCGATGGTGCTGACGGCGCTCGATGCTGCTGAAGAGCTCGAGAAGGAAGGGCTGGACGTTGAAGTTATCGACTTGCGAACGCTCGCGCCGCTCGATAAGCCCGCAATACTCGCAAGTGTGAAGAAGACAAGCAAAGCAATCGTGTTGCACGAAGCCTCGCGAACCGGAGGCATTGGCGGTGAGATTGCGGCACTGATTGCTGAAGAGGCGTTTGAATGGCTGGATGCGCCGGTGCTTCGCGTCGCCTCGATTGATACGCCGGTGCCTTATTCGCCGCCGTTGGAAGATTATTACTTGCCGCAGACGAAAGACGTAGTCGACGCAGCACGCAAGCTGGCGGCTTATTAAAATGCAGTTTAGAGTTCAAGCTTTAGCTTGTGCTGAGCTCTGACGAGACGGAGAACAAATGAGCACTGAAGTGGTGATGCCGCAGATGGGTGAGTCCATCGCGGAGGGAACGATTACAAAGTGGTTGAAGAAGGTTGGAGAACGTGTCGAGCGCGACGAGCCGCTGTTTGAGATCTCGACGGACAAGGTCGACGCAGAAATTCCATCGCCTGCCGCGGGAACGTTAACCGAAGTCAGATACAAAGAGGGTGACACTGTCGAAGTGAACACAGTCGTCGCCGTGCTTGACGGCGGCCAGGCTGCGGCAACCGCAGAAGCACCTGCGAAGGCGGAAGCACCTGCGCCTCCTCCGGCAGCGCCAGCTCCGCCACCGCCGCCACAACAAGCTGCGCCACCACCACCGCCGCCACCAGCACCCGCACCGCCGCCGCCGGCTCCACCGGTTCAGGCGAAACCATCGCCACCGCCACCTCCTCCGCCGCCACCAGCGGCAGAGAAAAGCGACGGCAGCGCTGCAACTGTGGAAGATCTGCGACGGACCAAGTCGAGCCCACTCGTGCGAAAGATCGCACAGGAGCACAACGTCGATATCTCACAACTCGAAGGCACTGGTCTGAGTGGTCGTGTAACCAAGAACGACATCCTCAGCTACATCGAATCGGGAAGCACCGCGGCGCCGGCTAAAGCCCCAGCCGAGCGCGTTACAGCACCTGCACCTTCGCCCGCTCCGGCTCCGCCTCAGGAGATCGCTGCGCCGCCGCCACCAAGACCACAGGTTGGGGATCGCGTCGAAGCGATGAGCGTGATGCGTAAGAAGATCGCGGAGCACATGGTCCTGTCGCGACGCACTTCCGTGCACGTTACCACTGTTTACGAAATCGATATGACGCGCATCGCGCGACTACGCAACAAGCATCGCGATGCCTTCTACGAACGGACTGGGACCAAGCTCACGTTCATGCCGTTTATTTTCGAGGCTGTGAACAAAGGTTTGCGAAAGTTTCCGATCTTCAACGCGCAGGTGAGCGGCGAGCAGATCATTTACAAGCAGGACATCAACCTCGGCATGGCTGTCGCACTTGATTGGGGTTTGATTGTGCCGGTAATCAAACGTGCCGACGATCTGAGCATCTCCGGTCTCGCTCGCGCCGCAAACGATCTTGCAGATCGCGCCCGGACCAAGCAGCTCAAGCCGGATGAAGTTACCGGCGGCACCTTCACAATCACGAATCCCGGTGTGTTTGGCGGCCTCTTCGGTACTCCGATCATCAACCAGCCACAGCTCGCGATTCTGGGCGTCGGAAAGATTGAAAAGCGCGCCAAAGTAATGACTACGCCTGATGGCGACGACTTCATAGGCATTCGCTGGATGGCCTATTTTGCCCTGAGCTTTGACCATCGTGTGATCGACGGCGCGGACGCTGAGCGCTTCCTTGCATTCGTCAAGGAGCAGCTCGAAGCAGGCGACTTTTCGCTCTAATTCACTTCTTAAGTTAGGCCACAGATCTTCACAGATTTATACGGATCATAAAGAATCCGTGCAAATCCGTGATAATCTGTGGCTTCTGTTATTGCGATAAAGTGGTGAT
>DATHTI010000209.1:0-3607 GCA_035463335.1 Pyrinomonadaceae bacterium
TGAAGAGCAGACGGGCTGGTTCAAACGCGAATATTTCCATCCGGTTCCCTGCTCGCATCCGAGTTGTTACACCGCCACATACCTGTTTCGCATGGACGACGGGAAGTACAAGCCGCTGCCGGAGTTTGTAAACATTCGCCAGTATCTCGATGCAATGCAGAACCGCGCGATCATCCGTTCCGACAATCAACTCGAAAAGATGATCCTCGATTCGATCACGAACCTGTGGTCGGCAACGAAGGTGGCGGAAGACTCGGATCTGATTCTGGCGTCGTTGAAGTCGTTCCTCAAAGACACTTTCAATTCGCGCAATCCGCTTTCGGCGGCAGACATCGAGCGGCGCACCGAAGCGCGCAGCAAGGCGCTCTTCATTCACAACTTTATGGATCCGTGGGACCTCGATGTGGCGCGCTTGAAGAAGTGTTGCACCCATTACGTGATGCCCGACGGGCGGCTCATGCCGGGCTGTTCGTACAACAATTTGTATCGTCATAAGGACGAGCGTTTCTTTCCCGACGCCGAGCCGGTATCGCCCGCGCCAGTCAAGATTGAAAACGGACCGGGCCTGGTCCAGATCACCGGGAGAGTCAGTCAATAGCAAAGCCCGAGACCATCGACGAGCTGCGGGAATTGATCATTCGCGCAGCGCCGGACGTGAATGCAGCGCTGCCTGTACGCGATTGCTCGCCCGACGAGCCACTCGACGATGTCATCCCGTTTTCGTCGTTGATATTGCTGGGCGTGGTGGTGGCGATTGAGGATCGTTACGGGTTTCGGGTGACGCGCGAGCAACTGGGGCAGGTGTGTCAGAGCGGCACTACCCTTCGAAGGTTAGCGGACATGATCGAAAGCATTAACCACGGATAATACGGATGAAGATTGATATTATCCATCCGGCACACTATCGAGATGACGGTAGTCTGGTCCAGTCGAAGAACCTGATCGATCGGTTGGGGGCGTATCTGCCTCATCTTGGACCACCGCTCATGGCGGCGCTCACGCCGGACAAGCACGAAGTCAGGTTGACCGAAGAGTATCTAGAGGATGTTGATTTCGAGAGTGATGCTGATGTTGTCGCGCTCTCCGGCCAGATCATGCAGCTTCAGCGCTGCGTCGATATTTCCAAGAAGTTTCGTGCGGCGGGAAAGAAGGTGGTGCTCGGCGGTTACCTGCCTTCGATGTTGCCCGATCGTGTCGAAGGATTTTTCGATGCGATCGTGGTCGGTGAAGGTGACGAAGTTTGGCCTCAAATACTCGACGATATCGAGCACGGAACACTAAAGAGTCGTTATCGATCCACCCGACCACCCGACATCAACAACCTGCCCGTGCCTCGTTACGATCTCATCAAGAAGGATCGGATCGTCGTTTATCCGGTGCAGGCGACGCGCGGTTGTCCTTTTACGTGTGAGTACTGCTCGATCGCGGCGGTCTATAACGGTATGTATCGCAAGCGACCCGTGGATCAGATCGTTCGCGACGTCGAGGCGACGCGCAGCCGCAACATCAACTTCTGCGACGACAACCTGTGCGAAGACGTGAAATTTGCGGATCGACTCTTCACTGCACTCGAAGGCGCGCCGATTCGTTGGGGAACGCAAACGACGATCAATGTTGCGCGTCATCCGGAGCTGTTGAAGAAGGCGCGCGCCTCAGGTTGTGTATTGATGGCGCTGGGCGTCGAGACTTTTTCAGCGCGCAATCTCGAAGACGTTAACAAGACTTTTCATGCGGTTGATAAGTATGCGGAGGGTTTTCGCCGGATCATGGATGCGGGGATCAGTCCTCATGCACTCATCATCTTCGGACTGCCTGACGACAACCCGGAAACATTCAAGCGCACAGTTGATTATCTCGAGTCGTTGAAGGTGCCGATTACACAGTTTTTTATTTTGACGCCGTATCCGGGTTCGCCGACGGGCGACAAGATCTGGCGCTCTGGTGTTGTTTTCGACGAAGACCTGAATCACTTGCGCGAGCCGTACGTTGTTTTCAAGCCACAAGGGCTTTCACCGTCGGAGCTGCATGATGGCTGGTGGGGCGCGGTGCAGGAGTTTTATTCGCTGCGCTCGATCCTGAGGAGGGTCGTGTTCCGTCGCCGGCCATTGAATCTATGGGTGAACCTCGCGACTAATTTGTATTACTGGTCCAAGGTCAAACGCGGTATTCATACGGTCTACTTCGGAAAAAACTAGCCACAAAAAGGCACAAAAGAACTTAGCCACAAAAAGGCACAAAGAGGATCACAAAAGGCACAAAGAGGATTACAAAAGCACAAACGGGGTTTGAGAACCCGCGAAGCGGGTGAAAGCATAAAGCCTGGGGCGCAAGCCCCAGGATCGCAATTTCACAATTCGATGAGAGCCCGCGGAGCGGGCGACAGCCTACAAAATGATCTACCTGGTGGCAGCGGCGAAGCACGATGATCTTGCACGAGTGAGGGGAGAGAAGCCGGAGTTGTGGCGACAGGTGCGTCGTTACAACAAGCCGGTTCAACTGGCGCTCGCAGCGGCTGATGAAGTGATGCGGTTTTCCCAGGATGCGTCAACCGCGGCCGTGATCTCGCTCGCGCCGTGCCAGCCCGGCTCGGCCGATCTTTATAGCTGGGGAAACGTCGTCACGTCAGGTATGGCGAGTGGAACGCTCGGGAACCTTCGCATGAACCCGACCCAGACCCTGCATGCTGTCGATAACCTTGCGATGTCTGCGTTCGCGATTGCACATCGCAATCACGCTTACTGTCTCGGACTCGGCGGCGCGGCGGGCCAAGCGTGGTGTGGAGTCGAAGCGGTATACGAACGTCTCGACGCCGGACGCGAAGAAGAAGCGTTGTTGATGGCTGGCGATCAGGACGCAGCGAAAGACGATGCTCCGGGCCTCGGCGTTGCGTTATTGTTTTCGACTCGCGCTCAATTATTTCAGCCGTCGGGGCGAATCGTTCGACTGGTCTCCGTTTCGCGCAGCCCGGCTATAGTTGATGTTGTACCGCACGCAGCAAATGGTCTCGCGGCGTTGTTATCGTCCATCGCTCAGCATCGCGATGGGCTTATGTCATACGTTGTGCCACCGGCACACACAGACGGCTTTTCAACCATAACCGTCAAGCTGGAAATCTCCTGATGAACAAGCGTCGTGTAGTGATTACGGGCATGGGCGCACTCTCAGCGCTCGGCGCCACTACGCGCGAATTGTGGAACGGTCTACTCGCGAATCGATCCGGTGTGAGACGCGTGCAACGCCTCGTCGACTACGGGATTACCATCACCAGCGGCGGTGAAGTTGACGCCGTATCATCCGAAAACCTCGAGCGTGATCACGAGATCGCAAATCGCGCCATCGACGACGCCCTCGCTGAATCGAAACGTGATGCTGCCGCCTGCGGTTTCATCTGGTCCACTGGTCTCGACACTTTCCAGATGGCACCGGAGGGCTTTGTGCATCGCTCGGCGGGGCGTTGCTTTTCGAATCTGGCGTCGAGGTTTGCCGGTCCCAAACGCATGATCGCTGCCGCTTGCGCGTCGGGCACGCAGGCCGCCGGCGAAGCATTTCGTTTGATTCAGAACGGACATGTTGAAGCGTGCGTCGCTGGTGGATCGAGTGTGATGCT
>DATHTI010000210.1:0-31769 GCA_035463335.1 Pyrinomonadaceae bacterium
GTGCTGGCCGGAATCGTTTCCCGAGTGGCCGCGCGAATAACGCGCACGTCGCCCTCGAAAGACGTGAACCGGGCGCCCGCCGGTTGTTTCATCTCGGCCACGTTTTTGAAGGGGTTTCCGTACTTCCAGACGTAGACCGCCGCGCCTGCCGCGAGGCCACAGAGCGCGAAGATGGCGATTACCAGATAGACGAAACGCTTCTGAATAATCCACCAATCATAAGCAAAACGACTGGTTTTATTCGTAACCATTGGTCTAAATCGACTTGGGGAAGGAGGTCCAACCGAGTTGGAACCCAGGTGAGTCCGATCCAGGCAGCAACACTACCGACTCAGGAATTTAGCACACGGGCGCCGCGGATTGCCAGAAGATTTTAAACCGATTTGCACGGATTTTACACTCCCCCATCTAAAATCAGGGTAAATCCGTAGTTATTCGTCTGCCGGTAAATCGAAATCCGCTGGTAGGTCGACCGTAATCGTCCGTTCGCCTTCCGGGGCCAAAATCAGCGACGCGACTACTGACCCAACCAAAACGACGGCGACGAAAACGAGCGAAAACTTTATCGGAATGTGGAACCCGACGATCCCGATGAGCATTTTCACGCCGATAAAGCTGAGCACAATGGCGAGGCCGAACCGTAGATAGCGAAACTTTTCCACCACGCCGGCCAGCAGGAAGTACATCGAGCGCAGACCGAGAATCGCAAAGACGTTCGACGTGTAAACAATGAACGTATTCGTAGTGACCGCAAAAATGGCCGGGATCGAATCGACTGCAAACACGAGGTCGGTCACTTCTACGACCATCAGCACGAGCAACAGCAGGGTGCCGGTGAGTTTACCGTTTTGCCTCGTGAAGAACTTTTCCTCATCATAGTGGCGTGAGATAGGAAAGATACGCGTGACTAGTCGGATGAGCGGGTTTTGTTCCGGATTGACCTCGATCTCTTCCTGCCGGAACATCTTGATTCCGGTATAAACGAGGAAGGCGCCAAAGATGTAGATGATCCAGTGAAAGCGATCGATTAGCGCGGCGCCGACGAAAATCATGGTCAGGCGCATAACGAGTGCGCCCATCACGCCCCAGAAGAGTACGCGGTGCTGAAACTTCGCCGGGACTTTGAAGTAAGAAAAGATCAGGAGGAAGACGAAAAGGTTATCGACCGAGAGCGATAACTCGATAATGTAGCCCGTGAGAAACTCGAAGCCGCGCTCAGATGTCTGATAGTAAAAAACGACACCGGCGAAAATCATCGCCAGCGTCACCCAGACGGCGCTCCAGAGCCACGCTTCCCGGTATTTGATCGTGTGGGCTTTGCGGTTGAAGAGCCCCAGATCGAGGCTCAGCATCGCGAGAATAAATAAACTGAATGCGATCCACAGCCATGTTGAGCCGCCAAGTGCGTCCATGAAGTGGATTAAAATAGCATCTGGTCCGTATTCCGGCAAAGCATGGTAGCCGCGTCCATCCGCGGCTTTGATGTCTTCAGCACCAGCGCCCCGCTACCGCCCTCGGGTCGGTTGTTGTACAATCCGCAGTTTCTGAAAGGTAACAACAATGCTCAAACAACTCGCCCGATGGGAACGAACCAGCAAATACGTCGTCATAATATTTGCAGTCCTGATGGCCGTCAGCCTTGTGATTTTCTATGCCCCGAGCCGCTCCGCAAGTAACATCGATCCCACCAGAAACACGGAAGTGGTAGCGAAAGTGGGTTCGGCCAGCATCACCGTCGCTGACGTCGCGCGCATCCGCGAAAACTACGCGCAGATGTTCGGCAACCGCATCAACCTGGCCCAGCTTGGCGGCAATAAGCGCTTTCTCGAGGGCCTGATCAGCAAGCAGGTGATTGCTCAGGAGGCCGCGCGCCTCGGCCTCGGCGCCAGCGATGCCGAGCTCGCCGAGAAGATTCGCAAACAGTTTTCCGATGCGTCCGGAAACTTCATCGGCTTCGAACGGTACAAAGAGTCGGTGACGCAACGCTACGGCGACATCGAGAAGTTTGAGAACGATATACGCGACGAGATTGCGCAGGAAAAACTCCGCGCGTTCGTCAGTGCCAGCGTCAACGTTTCCGACGCTGAAATCGAAGAAGAATATAAACGACGCAACAGTTCTTTCGACGTGAGCTACGTGGCTCTTTCGACCGATAAGCTCGCGACGAAGATTCAGCCGAGCGACGAGGAGCTGCGCAGTTATTACGAGAGTCACAAGACTGACTATCGTTATCTCGAGCCGCAAAGAAAAGTTCGCTACGTCTTTGTCAATACGGAAAAGGTCGGCTCGAAGCTTCAAATTCCCGAGTCGGAGCTGAAGGCGGAATACGACAGTCTCGATCCGAAGTTCAAGGAAGCAGGCGTAGAGATCCAGCAGATTCTTTTGAAAGTGGCGCGGAAGGATCTCGATGCGCAGGTTGAGCAAAAAACGAAGGACCTCATTACCAAGTTACGCGGCACGACTGGCCAGGCCACGAAAGAAGCATTTGCGGAAGTTGCCAGAGGAAACTCCGAAGATCCGGAGACCGCGCGAAACGGTGGATTTCTCCTGAAGCCGTTCAAGAAAAACGAAAGCAAACCTCACAGTCTTTACGATCGAGTTGTTGACATGCAGCCCGGCGACGTTACCGACGTTCCCATTCGTTACGCCGGAAACTTTTACATCCTGCGTCGCGGCGAAAGCGTGCCGAAGACCCTGGCAGAAGCAAAGCCTGACATCCTCGTCTCATTGCGTAACCGCAAGGCGTATGGCGAAGCATTCAAGCTGGCGCAGAAGGCCCACACGCGTTTACAGGAAACCAAAGACCCACAAAAAGTTGCGCAGGAGCTTGCCGCACAAGCCAACATGACTCCGGCTGAGATGGTGCGCGAAACGCCGTTCGTGAAGCCCGGCGATGACGTGCCTGAGATCGGAGCCAATCAGAGCTTTGAGCAGGCGCTCGAGGCGTTGAACAACCCGAATGACGTTGGCGAAGCGACGGGTATCAAGGGCGGCTTTGCGATTCCGATGCTGGTTGAAAAGAAAGAGCCGCGCATTCCTGATTTCGACGAAGTAAAGACGAAGGTGGCTGAGGAGATCAAGAACGAGCGGGCGAAGGAACAGTTAGAACAGAAAGCCAAAGACCTCGTGGCGGGTCTGACTGGGGCTGACGCGATCAAGGCGGCCGGTGAGAAAGAAGGTTACGACGCCGCCACGGAAGAGTCGTTCAAACTCGGCTCATCGCTCGGCAAAGCAGGCTCGAGCGCGGCGCTCGATGATCTTATTTACAGTTTGAAGGCGGGCGAGTTCAGTAAGACACCGATCAAAGTGGAGGACAAGTGGGTGATTGTCGGTGTCACGAAGAGAAACGACGCTGACATGAATGGACTTGCCGCACAACGCGATACGTTGAAGCAGTCGCTGCTGGGCGAACGGCAGGACCAGGTGTTTGACGATTACATCACGGGCGTGCAGCAGCGCATGAAGCAGGACGGCAAGATCAAGATCTACGAAGAGGTCCTGGCGCAACTGGAAGAGGCAGAACCAGCAGCCGAGCCCGGCCTGCCTCCAGGTCTGAATTTCCCAACAAAATAATCCGCGTAATCTGTGGTTAATTGCCAAGCAGTGGTCCAACCTCAGCCTGGGCCACGCTGGTTCTGATCTGCAGCTCGTTTGCGTCCGCAACGATCTTCAGGTTCGACAACGCGCTCTTCGCCAGCACCCCTTTCGCTCCAGACAAGCGTCCCACGAAGAACGAGCCAAACTGTTTCAATCCTTCAAGCGTATCGCCAAAATTCTTCGCGGCCTGCGCGTTCACTGCGCGAGCGGCGATGAACAACTGTAGATCCGTTTCCGTCGTGCCGACCGAGCCGTAAACCTGTCGCAACGATTTCAAGTCAGCGCCAATCGGAGCGTTGCCGATGTCGAAATTGTCAACCAGTTGTTCGGTGATGTTGCTGCCGAATCCGATGACGGCATTGGGATCACGACTGGCGAGTGCGATCAGCTCGGCATTCGGTTTTTTGCGCGAACGACCGGCATCGATCACGCTTCGCACACCCGCTGGATCTCCGAGCGCCAATATGTTCGTGTCGAGCGGCGCGGCAGCGAGCTCACCGATTCTCACGTCGAATAGACCAAGCAGTTTTAAGTTTTCATCGACTGTAAAGATGTAGATGGTCTTGTCCTGATATTTTTCTTCACGATACTTCCCGTTCGAAGCAACTCGCCCGGCGGCGACCATGGCCGCTGCGCTGAAGGTTCCATTTGCGAGAGCCACAGTCTGCACCCTGGTCACACCTTCGGACGGATAAGTAAAACGAACACCGAGTGCGAGGTCCTGAAACATGCGCGGGTCGAGGCCGGTGCGATCCTTGAAGCGATCGATACTCGCGTTGACTTCGCTGAGCTTGGCGGGATTGCCGGCGAGCATGCGCGGCATCGCTTCGCTCAAAAGTTGTTTCACTTTCACCTGCGCCACCGCATCAGACTGCGGCAATGAAGACATCAGCGTCGAAGCGGGTTGCGCCGTGCTGCGACCACGCGTTTGCGCGCGAGCTTCAAGTTGGGAAAAAAGTGCGACAAAAACAATCGCAAGTGTCAAAAATCGTGTTTTCACTACAAACGGGACTTTCTCCGAAGATTTTGAGAGATTTAGTGGATGCCCCTATCAGTCCTCGGGTTGTGCTGGGGCAATCAATCGTTTCCGAAGCTCAGTAAAAGTGACTTTTTGATAACCTTCCGGGATTGTAAATAGACTCTTTTCCACTTCGAATTTTATTTCTGAAATCTCCATCGTCACATATGTGCCATCGGACTTCGTCTCGGATTTAATGGGCATCTGCAACGTTTCATCGATCCACATCAACGTCTCACTCTGGCTGACGTTCGGTGCCCCGGGACTGTTAACAACAATGCGATATTTGTTTGTATTGCGGCCGGCAATCACCTCGTTCCCCAATCTTTGATAACTGGTGGTGCCCGCGTCTGTGTGCAGCAGCGCGTCAGGAGAGGACTCCAATCCGTCTTCGATTGGATCCGCGGAGCCCCGGCTTTCATCCGTGACGTCTGCGTACACCTTTTCAACCGGTAACAGGAAAAACTGGCCTTCCGGCGTGGTGAGATGAACGGTTGTCTTCGGCACGCCTGTTGACTCGTAGCGACGCGACTCACCGTCGCGCGCGACGAACGCTTTTGTCACGACACTCTGGCCTTCAGCATTGACGGCGGTAATGGTGCGGACCGCGCGGTACCGCTCGGGCTCCTTCGTTTGAAACGGTGGAGTTGAGGAGACGACTGTGTCCGGCGACGGGGTTGTATTCGTGAGGGATTCGTTTTGCGAGCGACAGGCAGCGACGGCGAGTAGGACCACGCAAACTGCAACCAGCCGCAGGACGATCATACTCGCTCCAGCAAAAGCGCGAGTCCCATGCCGCCGCTGACGCAGAGTGTTGCGAGTCCGAGCCGGGCTTGTCGCTTCTGCATCTCGTAAAGCAGCGTCGTCGTGATGCGAACACCGGTGCAGCCAATCGGATGGCCCAATGCGATCGCGCCACCATTGACGTTCAATCGATCGGCGCCGAAGTCGAGCTCGCGATCGCATGCAATCACCTGCGCCGCGAAAGCCTCATTCAGCTCGATCAAATCAATCTCGGCAAGCGAAAGCTTCTGTCGCTCGAGCAGTGCACGCACGGCAGGCACTGGACCAATGCCCATGATCTCAGGCGCCACTCCACAGATCTCATAGTCGACAATTCGCGCTTGTGGCGTGGTTCCGAATTGCTTAAGCCCGTCTTCACTTAGCACGACTACGGCTGCCGCGCCGTCAGTAATACCTGATGAGTTGCCGGCTGTGACCGTACCGTCTTTGTAGAACACAGGCGGCAGCTTCGCTAGATCGTCGCGCGTGGTGCCGGCGCGGCAATGTTCGTCCTTTGCGAAGCTCGTTGTCTCACCTTTCTTGCCGCTGATCTCGAGAGACATCACTTCATCGTTGAATCTTCCTGCCTCGATCGCTGCCTGCGCTTTTTGTTGCGACTTGAGCGCGAACTCGTCCTGCTCGTCGCGCGAGATTTCATACTGGCGCGCAAGCTTTTCGGCAGTTTGGCCCATCAGCAGTCCGGAGAGCGGATCGCTGAAGCCATCGCGATACATGCCGTCCACGAGTTGCGCGTTGCCCATGCGCGCGCCCCAACGTGCGCCCTCGGCGAAGTAAGGCACGCGCGACATGCTTTCGGTGCCGCCGGCAAGGACCGCTTCAGAGCGTCCGAGCATGATCTCCTGTGCGGCGAGAATGATTGCTTTCAGACCTGAGCCGCACGCCTGGTTGATGGTGGCGGCGGGTATGGTTTGCGGTACGCCCGCGCGGAAAGTGATCTGCCGCGCGACGTTTGGACCACCGCCCGCCTGGCGCGCGCAACCCCAGATTGAGTCGGTGATTTGATCGGCTGCGACACCCGCGCGACGCAGGCTCTCTTGTGCCACCGCGACACCGAGATCCGCGGGCGTCCATGATGCGAGTGTGCCGCCAAACTTGCCGATCGGTGTTCTTACTGCTCCAGCGAGATAAACGTTCTTCATAATTTAGTTGACCAGAAATGTAGCACAGGGTAGAAGTAGCCACAAAAAGGCACAAATTCACAAAAAGCAAGCTACCTCACGATGCTTCGAAGCCTCACATCGCCGGCACAAGTTGATTCTGCGTACCACGAGATCGTCGCGCTTTTGCGTGAGTATGCGGAGTGGCTGTTTGTGTCTGACGGTGTCGCTCAGTCGCTGCGCAGGGATGAGATCGATGTCGTAGTTATACAGGAGCGACTGATGTTTTCCTGTTGGACCGAGAAGGGCACGAGGCTCTGGCGCGTCGCTGCGTGGGAGTGGAATGGACAGTTACTCGAGCTCGAAGTCTCACGCAAGCTGCGGGCTGAAGTCTCGTTGATTCAGTTGATCCCGCGGACCGCAGCGAAGGCGATAACGGCGACGATTCGTGTAGCGCGTCAAGTCCGGTGCGAGAGACTCGGACAGCTTGCAGCAGCGCAGCAATTCGGCAGCGTTGTCGAGCGGTTGTCGCTGAGTCGCGGGACGAAGCCGGGACAGCCGGGACGTTACGCGCAGGTTCTTTTGAAAACGCGACGAGCGCGTATCGCGGTCACGGGTCCGGTTGTATCCGGCCAGCCTTCGGCAGTTGACGCATTTCTGTCGTCGTCGTTGCTGTGGTTTCGTCGCACGTGCGATCGTGTGAAGCCGCCTTATGTCGAGCAGCTCTGGTTGATCGTTTCGCCTGATCTGCTCAAGCCGCTGCTATACCGCGTTGCGCTCTTGCGCAGCAGTTTGAGAGACGTCATCAAGGTGTTCACGGTTGATGAAAATCTCATGGTGTTGACTGAGGCGTCCTGTCCTGACAAGGACGATCTCTGGCGCAAAAAGCTGGCGCGATTTCCACCGGTTGCGGCTGCGACCGCGACTGAGCTCAGTCTCGCGATCGTTGCTGAAGCGCCCGAGGCGATCGATATAGTGCATTCGCGTCACGGTGAGACACTGCGTTATTTCGGTCTTCCATTTGCGCGCGTCCGCTCGTTGCTCGGAAACGAGAAGGTATGGTTCGGCATCAACCGCGCCCATCGTCGCTTACTCGACGAGTCAACCATCAACGATTGGACCAACCTGCTTTGTGATTTGCGCGAGCATCGCTCGGCATCAGCCCTCGATCACCGGCATGCGTTTTATCGTGCGGCACCGGAAGCGTGGCTGGAGTCGTTGTTGCGTCGCGACATAACCAAACTCGATCCGGGTTTGATCATCGCGCCACTGCACGCACAGTTTCGTACCGCACGCGGCGCGAAACTCGGCATCAGGCCCATCGACCTGCTGGCCCTGCGACAGGATGGCCGACTGGTTGTAATCGAATTAAAAGTTTCGGAAGATCGCGAGCACGTTTTGCAGGGCGCCGATTACTGGCGGCGCGTCGAGGCACATCGCCGTCGCGGCCACATCGCGCGCGCAAACCTCTTCGGCGCGCGCGCGATCAGAGACGAGGCGCCACTCGTCTATCTCGTGGCGCCCACCCTGCGCGTCCATCCTGCATTTCCGACCCTGGCCCAATGCATCTCGTCCGGCATCGAGATCTATCGCTTCGACATCAACGAAGACTGGCGAAGGGGCGTCCGCGTCATGCGCCGCCAAAGAGTTAATTAGCCACAAAAAGGCACAAAAAGCACATAAGCCGAAATAAGAAGCGTCCAGTATCTATTGAGCGCCTTCTCTTTTCAGCTTATGTGCTTTTTGTGCCTTTTTGTGGCCAATCAATGCTTGACGAAGATGCTGTCGGGTTCGTTGCTGGGTGGTGGAGGTGTGGGTTTGGCGGTCGCGGGTGTGGTCATGTGTGAGAGGGTGTCGTCTTTCGAGTAGATACCCGAGACGCGCATCTTGAACTCGTCCGCGTTCGTTGCGTTGTGCAGCGCTTCTTCCTGCGTGATCAGGCCCGCGTGCAGCAAGTGAAACAACGACTGATCGAACGTCTGCATGCCGTACTGAGATGTGCCCGCGGCAATCGCCTCGCGAATCAGATACGTCTTCTCTTCGTTGATGATGTGATCGCGAATGAATGCGGTCGAGACGAGCACTTCGATGGCCGGCACGCGACCCGCACCTTTTGCGGCCCGCACGAGTCGCATCGAGATCACCGCCTTCAAAATGCCGGCGAGCTGAATACGCACAGACTTCTGCTGGTGCGCGGGAAACGACGACACGATACGAGTAATCGTCTCCGTCGCATCGAGCGTGTGCAGCGTTGAGAGCACGAGGTGTCCGGTTTCGGCGGCAGTCAGCGCCGTTTCGATTGTCTCGTGATCACGCATTTCACCGACGAGGATCACGTCCGGATCCTGTCGCAGCGCGCCACGCAACGCTTCCGCAAACGAGCGCGTATCCACATCAACCTCGCGCTGCGTAACAAACGACTGCTTATCACGATGCAGAAACTCGATCGGATCTTCGATCGTGACGATGTGACCGCTGCGCGTCGAGTTGATACAGTCGATCATGGACGCGAGCGTCGTCGATTTACCGGAGCCGGTCGCGCCCGTGACGAGGATGAGTCCACGTCTCTCTTCGGCGATCTTTTCAATGACCGGCGGCAGGCCGAGTTGGGCGACAGATTTATTGTGATCGGGAATGACGCGCAGCACGATGCTGACGGTGCCGCGTTGCTGAAAGATGTTTGCCCGGAACCGGCCGAGACCCGAGACGCCGTGACCGATATCGACTTCCGAGACTTCCTTGAACCGCTGCTTTTGCCGGTTCGACATCATCGAGAAGGCCATGTCGAGCGTGTCTTCCGGCTTCAAACGAGGCGCATTTTCGACGGGATGGAGCTCGCCGCCGATACGCATCACCGGGAAAGCTCCCACCTTCAGGTGGAGGTCGGAGGCGTTATGACTGCACGCAACTCGGAGTAAATCGTCGATTCTTAAGGCCATGAATATCCTGAAAGCTGAACCTTTGCGGGATTTCGAAAGGTTTTAGGGTGGGATAGCGCAGAAGACGCGCTGGGCACTTCGAATATAGCTTGACGGTGTGAGGTCCGTCAATAAATCTATTTTGGTCCACAGATTACGCAGATTATATGGATACGAATCTGCGTAATCTGTGGAATCTGTGGACTACTTCATCGTGATAACGGCGGTTTCTTCTTCAATTGCGGCAGTCGAAAAGCCATTGTTATCGGCTGCTGCTGCCTTGGTCGCGTTGACGTAAGTGAGCCAGTTGCCGGGCGCCTGTCGCTCGCCCTTGGTGATATCGAAGAACGCTTTCTGGATCTTCTCCGTAATCGGGCCACGGCCGCCCTGGCCGACCGTAATACGGTCGACGGAACGAATCGGCGTAATTTCCGCAGCCGTGCCGGAGAAAAAGAGCTCGTCGGCAACGTACAGCGCCGCACGTTGAATCGTCCGTTCCTTGATGGTGATACCGAGCTCCTGGCAGATCTGGATCACGCTGTCGCGAGTGATACCCGGCAGGATCGATGACGAGAGCGGCGGCGTCAAAACGATGTCGCCGGTAACGAGGAAGATATTCTCGCCTGAGCCTTCCGACACGTAGCCACGATCGTCGAGCGCGATGCCTTCGGCAAATCCATTCAACAGCGCTTCCATCTTGATCAACTGCGAGTTCATGTAGTTTGCGCCGCTCTTTGCCATCGCGGGCATTGAGTTGGGCGTTAGCCTGTTCCAGGTCGAAACACAAACGTCCACGCCCTGCTCGATCGCTTCGTCGCCGAGATACTTGCCCCAGTCCCACGCGCCGATGTAGCACGCGAGCGGATTCGGAAACGGGTTCACGCCAAACGCCGGATGCTCTTCGTCAAGACTGCGGAAAAGTATGGGCCGGATGTAGCACTGATCCATCTTGCTGCGCTTGACCAGCTCGACAGACGCGTCACACAACTGTTCGAGGGTCCACGGGTGGTCCATGCGATAAATTTTTGCGGAGTTGATCAAGCGCTGCATGTGCTCGCGCAGGCGGAAAATGGCTGGTCCCTGTTTGGTGTTGTAACACCTGATGCCTTCAAAGATGCTGGAGCCGTAATGCAAGACGTGCGACATGACGTGCACCCGCGCGTCGTTCCAATTAATAAATTCGCCGTTATGCCAAACAACGTCACAGATACGTGGTGTTTTTACGTCCTTAATCTTGCCGTCTTTTGAAAACATGTGTTTACTCCTTCAGGAAATACTGAGATCGAGGGGAAAGGCCTCATCTTCGCTGCGCCACACACTTCGAACAAAAGGAAAATCCAGTGTTTCTCGACATGCGCTGAGTGGGTTAATCAACAACGCACAATACAGCAGTTTCGCGTCGGTTGGCAAGAACGCTTGCCTGCTGTAAAAATGGTTGCGTAACATCAAACTTGCGACACCTTTATCTAGAGATTATTAATTCGTGGGGCTTACCCGAAAACCGTTCAAAAACTCTCACATCGCCACTGTATTTACTATTCTGCTCTCGATTTTTATTCCCGGCTGTACGCAAAGAAACATGAACCAGGAAAACCAACAAACCTCCGTGGCACAATCTTCTGACCCGCTTTCCATACACCAGCGAGCTATCGCGATCGATATGCACGTGGACACGGCGCAACGACTGCTCGACGAGCACGTCGATATAGAACAGCAGCTCAGCGATGGGCACTTTGACGCGGTGCGCGCGAAGGCAGGCGGGCTTGATGCGCAGTTTTTCTCGATCTGGGTTGAGCCGCAGCTATTTGGCGGCGGTGGCGCAAAGTGCGTGAAGCGAGCTGACGATCAGATTGCAGCGGTGCGCGCGCTTGCGGAGCAACACCCGGAGACGTGGGTGCTGGCGACGACAGCGGCCGATATCCGGCGCGCGGCGATTGAAGGAAAAATCGCGGCCCTGATGGGACTCGAGGGTGGTTACGCGATCGATGACCGGCTCGAGAATGTGCAGCGTTACTACGATCTCGGTGTGCGATACATGTCGCCGGCGTGGAGTGTGAGTACGAGCTGGGCCGGATCTTCCGGCGATGATGTTGGTGCGACGCGCGGTTTGAATGAGTTTGGGAAAAATGTCGTGCGCGAGATGAACCGTCTCGGAATGATGATCGACGTGTCGCACGTTTCGGATCAGACGTTCTGGGACATCGTGCAGACGTCTACGGCGCCCATTGTGGCTACACACTCGGCGTGCCGGGCTATTGCAGACGTTCCTCGAAATCTGACTGACGATATGATCCGCGCACTCGCGAAGACTGGTGGTGTCGTCAACGTGATCTTTTATCCGGAGCACCTCGAGCCCGGTTGGAGTCAGAAGAAGAAACAGGTTGATGCGGAGATCGCGCCGATGGTCCAGGCGGCGTCGGCGGCTGAGCCTGGCGATGCGGTGCACAAGAAGATGGCGCGCGATCGAGTGCGGACACGCGAGTACACGCGGCGACTCCCGCCGGTGAAAGTGGCGCGCATCGTGGACCATATCGATCACATTGTGAAACTCGTTGGTGTGGATCATGTCGGTCTGGGATCTGATTTTGACGGCGTGCAGATCACGACTGCGGATCTCGCGACCGTCGCCGACTTACCAAACCTGACGAAGGAGCTTTTGCGACGCGGGTACACGGAGAGTGATGTTAGTAAGATACTTGGCGGGAATATGTTGAGAGTGATGGAAGCGGTGCGGCCACAAGAAGGCACAAAAAGCACAAAATAGAAATGCCGAAAATCGGTTTTCATGCTCCGATCAAAGGCGGAGTTCACAATGCGCTGATCGTCGCGAAGGATACGGGTTGCGACACGGTCCAACTCTTCTCGCGCAACCCTCGCGGCTGGATGGCAAAGCCGTTGACCGTCGAAGACGTGCTCCTGTTTCGCAAGACGCGCAAGCAAACAAAGATCTCGCCGGTACTAATCCACTGCAATTACCTCGTTAATCTCGCCGCCGTCGATGATGTGTTTCTACAGAAGTCGCGCGCATCGTTTCGCGAAGAAGTCGAGCGAGCGCTGTTGCTGGACGCGGATTATCTCGTAGTGCATCCGGGGAGTGCGCGTGGCGCGTGTGAAGCTGATGGCATCGGATTGTGCGCGGCGAGTTTGCAGATCGCGTGCAAGGGATTGAAATTTGGCAAACTCAAAATCCTCCTGGAAAACACTGCCGGGCAAGGCGACTGCATCGGTCATCGTTTCGAGCATCTTCAGGAGATCATTCGTGTTTGCCCCAAGCTTCCGCTCGGTGTTTGTCTCGACACGGCGCACGCCTTCACGGCCGGCTACGACATTCGCGAAGAAGACGGTCTCGAGGCGCTGCTGCAAAGAGTGCAAAAGACAGTAAAGACTAAAAACGTCCACGCGATTCATTTCAACGATTCGCGCGCTGCGTACAACTCGCGTGTCGATCGACACTGGCACATCGGCGAAGGCCACATCGGCGCCGACGCTCTCCGCCGCGTCGCTCGTCACCCGAAACTGAAACACGCGGCCTTCATCCTCGAAACCCCCTACGACGATCCCCGCGCCGATCTCAAAAACCTCGCCATGCTCCGATCGTTTGTTGAGCCACAAAAAGGCACAAAAATATTGAGGCCACAAAAAGGCACAAAAAACACAAAACGGAAAACCTGACAAAAATCATTTTGTGCTTTTTGTGCCTTCTGTGGCAGAATCCCGCAGTAATGTTTTCGAAGAGACCTTTAACTAATCTCCTCCTAACGGTGCCGCTTCTGCGCCGCGCCTAGGCGCGTGTTCTCGCGGAGCGGCGATTCCAATACTCAAATCTAAAATTCCCAAACGAAGCTCTCGTAAGGCTTTGTGCGGTTTACTGAAACGTGTTACGTGTATGATTGGATAACGTTATGGACGAAAAATACTTTCCCGAACAGATCGAAAGTAAGTGGCAGGAGCGCTGGAACCATGCCGGCGTTTTTCAGGCGAAAGACAATGATCCGCGCGAGAAGTTCTATTGCCTCGAGATGTTGCCCTACCCGTCAGGCTTTTTGCACATGGGTCACGTGCGCAACTACTCCATCGGCGACGCGCTCTCGTGGTTCAAGCGCCTGCAAGGCTTCAACGTGATGCATCCCATCGGCTGGGATAGCTTCGGCCAGCCCGCGGAACAGGCCGCCATCAAGCGCGGCGTGAACCCGCGCGACTGGACTGAAAACAACATCACGCACATGCGCGGGCAGTTGCAGCGTCTCGGCATCAGTTACGACTGGTCGCGCGAGATCGCTGCGCACCGTCCCGACTACTATCACTGGGACCAGTGGTTCTTTTTGAAGATGCTGGATCGCGGCCTCGCTTATAAAAAGGTCTCGCAGGTCAACTGGTGCCCGAAAGAAGAGACTGTGCTGTCAAACGAACAGTCATCTGGCGGGATCTGCTGGCGGTGTAGTACGCCCGTCGAAAAGCGCGACCTGGAACAGTGGTTCCTGCGCATCACTGATTACGCCGAGCAGCTCGTCGCCGACATAAAACAGATCGAAGACGGTTGGCCCGAGAAAGTCTTGAAGCGACAGAGCGACTGGGTCGGTCGCAGCGAAGGTGCATACATCGACTTTGCCGTGAAAGACAGCAAGCAGAAGATTCGTGTGTTCACCACGCGCATTGACACTATTTACGGCGCGACTGCGATCGTGATGTCGCCCGAGCATCCGCTGCTCGACGAGCTGCTCGAAGGCTCAGCACTGAAACAGGATGTCGATGCCTTCGCGCAGAAAGTAAGGACCCAGAGAGCTGCCGGTCGTGAAGTCGGTGAAGAAGAGAAAGAAGGCGTCAACACCGGCGTACTCGCGATCAATCCGTTCAGCGGCGAGACGCTGCCCGTGTGGGTGGCGAACTACATCCTGATGGAATACGGCACGGGCGCGATCATGAGTGTTCCGGCGCATGACGATCGTGATATGGAGTTTGCACAAAAATACTCGTTGCCGATCAGGCAGGTCATTGCTCCGGTGACGCACGAGCAGATTGCGGCTGAGCCATCACCGACGACGGCGGGTGACGCATCGGCGGAGATCAAACAGGCGTTCACGGATTACGGCATCCTGATCAATAGCGGCGACTGGGGCGCGAAGCTGTCAGAAGTTGCTATACCGGAGATGTCTGCTTACGCGAAACAGCACGGCTTCGGTGAACCGGCCGTGACCTATCGCATTCGCGACTGGGGCGTGTCGCGGCAGCGTTTCTGGGGCGCGCCCGTGCCCGTCGTCTATTGCGACAAGGACGGCATGGTTCCGGTGCCTTACGCTCAGTTGCCGGTGGTGTTGCCGCAAACGGCTGATTTCACGGGAACAGGCGAGTCGCCGCTCGCGGGCGTGCCGGAGTTTGTCAACACGGAATGTCCGAAGTGTCATGGTCCGGCGCGTCGTGATACTGACACGATGGATACGTTTGTCGATTCGTCGTGGTACTTCTTCCGCTATCTCGATCCACGCAACGAAGCCGCGGCGTTTGATCCGAACATCGTGCAACAGTGGACGCCGGTGGACCAGTACATCGGCGGCGACTCACATGCAGTGATGCATTTGATCTACACGCGCTTCTGGACCAAGTTCATGCGCGACATAGGCATGGTTAATTTCGACGAGCCGGTGAAGCGATTGTTGACGCAGGGCATGGTAACGAATCGCGTCGAAGGGACTGACGAATGGAAAGCGATGTCGAAGAGCCTCGGCAACGGCGTCGATCCTGACGAGATGATCAAGGCATTCGGCGCTGATGCGACGCGGCTGTTCGTCTTGTTCGCGGCGCCGGTTGAAAACGAGCTGCGCTGGTCTGAAAGCGGAATCGAGGGCGCGGTTCGATTTTTGAGACGCGTCTATATGCTGGTTTGGCGATGGCAGGAAAGATTGTCGCAGCCGATCCAGGCGGGCGCGATGGAGTTCAGTCCGGACGCGCGCACGTTACGAAGAAAGACGCACCAGACGATCGCGAAGATCACGAGCGACTTCGAACAGTTGCACTTGAACACGAGTGTGGCGGCATTGATGGAGCTGTTGAATCAGATCGTCGACTTCAATGCCGATCCCGCAACGGCGTCGGGGGAAGATGCGTTTGCCATGCGCGAGGCCCTCGAGTCCCTCGTGATCATGCTGGCGCCCTTTGCGCCGCACGTGGCGGAAGAGATGTGGGAAGGACTCGGTCACGCCGGTGGATTGCTGAGCGAAACGCCGCGCTGGCCGGTTGCAGATCCGGAGCTTGCACGAAGTGAAGAGCTGGAGATCCCGATCCAGGTGAACGGTAAACTCCGCTCACGTGTGATCGCAGCGCCGGACGTTTCCGAGGAAGATCTGCGTGAATCCGCACTCGCTGACGAACGCGTTAAGGCGTTGATCGAGGGCCATGAGATCGTGAAAGTGGTAGTCGTTCCACGTCGCCTCGTCAATGTCGTCATACGATGAGTTAACCACAGATTGCACGGATTTCACGGAACGATCCGTGTTAATCTGTGTCCCCAATAGATGAGAGAGTGTCCAGTCTGTAGGCGCTGCTACCCCGACGAAACAAATCACTGTCCCCAGGATGGTGATGCGACAACGCCATCGCTTCTAGGTGAACCAACACTCGACGCCCGCTACCTGCTCGAGCGACGTCTCGGGCAGGGCGGCATGGGCGTCGTTTTCCAGGCGCGACACATCTTTCTCAAAACCTCTCACGCGATAAAAGTCATTCTGCCGGATCTCGTCGGTAACGATCCGATGCTAACGACGCGGTTTCGACAGGAAGCACTCGCGGCCGCCGCGATTCGTCACCAGAACATCATCGCCGTCACAGACTTTGGCGTGGTGCGCGGCACGATGCCTTTCCTCGTCATGGAGTTTGTGAAAGGCCGATCGCTCCAGGAGATCCTCGCGAAAGAAGGAGTGATGCCGCCGCCGCGTGCGTGGGAGTTCATCAGCGCGATCGCAGCGGGTGTCGGCGCGGCCCACCGCCAGAACATCGTGCATCGCGATCTTAAACCGCTGAACATCATGGTCCAGGACGACGTGCCGATCGCGGAAGGCGTGAAGATCCTCGACTTCGGTCTCGCGAAGATCAAATCCGGCGAGCTGCTCGGCTCGTTCGTGCAAGCGCAAACAAGCGGATTGATGGGATCGCCTTTCTACATGGCTCCTGAACAGTGGTCCGACGAAGAGCCTGATGCACGTGCAGACATCTACAGTCTCGGCGTGATTCTTTACCAGATGCTCGCGGGTGAAGTGCCGTTCAAAGGTTCTTCGATCTCGTCGATCATGAAGAAGCATCTGACGCTGCCGCCGCCGAGTTTTCAGTCGATGGGAGTTTCGGTGCCGCCGGCGATCGAAGCGGTCGTGCGTCATGCACTCGAGAAAGAAGTCGCGGATCGCATTGATTCGGTTCCAAACTTTTTGCGTGAGCTTCACGCGGCGTTGAACTCCTCGCCGGTAGTTGCCGCGGCAATGCGAAAAACAATCGCGATGGATCCAAACCGCACCATCGCTTCAGTGACGCAACCGGAAATCCCTAAGGCTCCCAATTTCGCTGATACAGCGGTACAGCCGCCGGTGTCGCCGGATACCAACTTCGGCGCTTCGTTCGAATCACTCGCAGGCACTGTAAGCGGCGCACAGCTAGACAAAGATCTCGCCGGCGGAGCACAGCAAAAACAGCGCGAGGAAGAAGACCGCTTCAGTAAAGAAAGACAGGAGCGCGATCGGCGCGAGCAGGAACAGCAGGCAAAGTTCGAACGCATGGCGCTCCAGGCGCAAGAGCTCGAAGACAGGCTCGAGCGTTTGTCTGGCAGCATGCCTCCGGCTCTCGATCCGGAAGCGACGCGGGTGCAGGGAACTGCTACGAACCGGCAACGGGCGCTTGATTCGCTTCCGGGTGGTGCAGTTGGCACAGGGAAAATGATTGTGGATCTCTCACCGAAACGAAAAGGTCCACCTCCATTGTTATACATCGGCGCCGTCGTGTTTGTGCTGTTCCTCGCCGGCGCCGGCATCACGGCTTACATGATGTTTCGACCCGGTGCTCGCCCAGCCGATCCCACCCCGACGCCGACTCCAGTCGCACCACCAAAAGCACAAGCTGACCTGCTGCCAATCAGCGGTGGAACTTTTCTGATGGGACGTAAGAGCGGTCCACCGCAGGAAACGCCCGCGCATGCTGTGACCGTGCGGTCGTATTTAATGGATCGCACGGAAGTCAGTAACACGGAATACGCAGACTTCGTACGCGAGACTGACCACGTAGCACCATCTCACTGGATCGCGAAAAAACCACCATTCGGACAGGAGATGTGGCCGGTCGTGAACGTATCGTTTGACGACGCGACGGCCTTTGCCGCATGGCGCTCGAAACGCGATGGCGTCATCTACCGTCTCCCGACCGAAGAAGAATGGGAATATGCGGCGCGAAACGGCGAGCAAAGCGATTTGTACCCGTGGGGACCTGATTGGAAAGACAAGGCGGCGGTCTTAAAAGATGCGACTCCGGCGGCTGTCGGCTCGCGCGCGGAAGGTAAGAACAAGTGGGGCGTTTTTGATTTGATCGGAAATGTTTGGGAATGGACCTCCTCAAAAGCCTGGGTATATCCGGGCAATCCGGCTAAAGTTCCCGCAAGTATTCAGGATTGGGTGACGATTCGAGGCGGTTGTTACGTCAGCGATCCCGCGAAATCCGATGCTCCAGTGTCGTCTTGTTTGCGGGAGTTTGTGCCGCCGTCAACCAAGACTACGCTGTTGGGCTTCCGGCTCGTGCGCAGTGGATCTTAGCGCCTTTGGCCGTGCCTCGAAGCTGATCTACAATCCATCACAGTATTTCTTCAGTGATCCATAAGTTCTCGTTTTTGCCACCAGGGAGAGTAATACATGAGTACTAACGCAATACTGCGCGCCGCCTTTTTAAGCTCAGTCGCGCTTTGTCTCGGCCTGTGGACGGTTGTGAGTGTTCACGCCCAGGACGTGGGCGGCGACGTTGGCGGCGGCGCGGGAATCTTCCGGGCCAAGAATCCCGAGACGAAGAAGAGCGCCGCTAAGCCCGGCACCGGGACAAAACCCGCAAGCCGCACGGGTGGACCCACGCGTGTCAGGCCGGCAAATGCCGAGCGCATAGAAGAGTTGTTAGACAAAGGCAACGAGGCCCGCGACGCGCGCAAGTTTGCAGACGCTGAGGCGGCATATAAAGACGTTTTGAAACTCAACCCGCGCGACGCACGCGCTGCCTACGGGCTGGGCAACATATACTCCGACCAGCAACGCTGGGACGATGCTGAAGCCGCCTACCGCAATTCTGTAACGTGGTCGCCGAAAGACGCTGACGCTCACGTGGCTTTGAGCGTAGTGCTGGTGCAGCCAAGTGCCGGTGGCGACAACGCAAAGCGGTTGGCCGATGCCGAGATGTTTGCGAGACGCTCAGTGCAGATCGATCCAAAGAACGCGGTCGGTTGGGACCGTCTCGGAGTAGCTCTGCAGGCACGCGGTCTTTTGAATAGTGAAACTGAACATTCATATCGACGCGCCATCGAGATAGATCCGCAGTTTGCAGTCGCGTACGCGCATTTGGCGCGCATGCTCAATCGCTCAGGTAAGCCGGCTGAAGCGGCGCCGTTGTATGAAAAAGCCATTGAGCTCGCGAAGGATCCGGCTACGCTCAACCTGATCGCCGACTCGCTCCAGGGCGAGCAGCTTTGGCCGCAATCGGAGCCGGTACTAAAACGAGCCCTCGAGCTCGATCCAAATAACCTGACTTCGTTGTTGCTGATGGGACGCTACCTGATCGTTTACAGGAAATTCCAGGAGGCAGAACCTTATTTGAAGTCGGCGACTGAAGTGGCGTCAGGTGCGTTTCAGCCCTTCAATCTTTTAGGCCGTGCTTACCTCGGAATGGATCGATTCAGTGACGCTGAAGCAACCTACGAACGCGCCTCGACCCTGGCCGCTTCTGCCCAGAAGAAACAACTTGCTGGTATGTTTGGCTTTGAAGGTGTCGGCGATGGCTATCTGAAGTCCAACCAGAAAGACAAGGCCGTTCGCGCTTATCAGCGAGCGCTCGAGCTGGACCCAAGCAATAATGGCGCTGCCCAGAAGCTCGCCAAAGCGCGAGCTAATTAAGTGCCAACTTACGAAATCTGATTCCCGTTTAAGAGGTCTGCTGTATGAAGAGTTGCCCCAAGTGTAATCGTACGTTTCCGGATGAAGGTCAGAAGTTTTGCACGTTTGATGGCGGCTTATTGATAGCCCCGCAAACCTTCGATCCGAATGCGACGATGCGCGCGACGTCAATCGATCTGAACGCAACGTCGGAACGACCGACAAGTCGCGATCTACCGGATCCAAATGCAACGATCATCGAAAACTATCCAGCGACGGTTGCATTGCCGCGCAACACTGGTCCAACTACTGGTCCGGCCGGATCAGCTCCAAATACATCGGACATCTCGCGGCCGGCAACTCCGCCGCCGCCTCCGCCGCCGGTAACTCCACCGCCACCACCGACGCCGCCTGCGGTTGAGCCACCACCGCAGCGCACGACAGGCGAAGTCGCGCCACTGGCAGCCACCGTAGCGACATCAGCTCCGTTGCCCCAGCCCGCACCATCTGCGCCTCTGCCACCGCAGCCAGTGGCGAAGAAGAAGTCGAAAGTGCCGTGGATCATCGCCGGCGTTCTGCTGTTTCTATTGCTTAGCGGTGGCGCTCTGGCCGGCATCTTCTTCGCCGTGGTGAAGCCGCGTTTGGACGAGATGGCTGCGGAAAGAAATCCGAATCGTCCGGTTGAAAACTTAAACGCCAGCACGCCGACGCCGGCGCCTTCCGTGGAAACGCCGACGCCCGCGCCTGAGGAAGCGTTTGTGCCGCCGCCGGGAACAGTGAAGTTTGAAAACTCAAACGAAAAGCTCGACGGTAAACTAGCCGAGCACTATTTTGATTTCTCTTTTTATTATCCGCAGAACTGGAAACGCGATCCGAAGTCAGGCGTATCAGGTGCAGTAAACTTCGTTTCAGTCGATCGCAGTCTGCCGCCGGATTTCACTCAGGAGAGTTTTGCGGTGGGCTGGTACACCAGCACGGGAACGTTTGTTGGCGACCTGTCGAGCTATCCGCAACGTGCGGAGGAATACAGCAACTCGCTTGCGAAGCGCATTCCAGAGTATAAGAAGATCTCTGAAGGGCCAACGAAGGTCAATTCCATGCAGGGCTACGAATTCCGTTGGGAAGGCCTTTCAAAGGGAACTGACCGTGGCGACCTGAAGCTTTGGGGACGGGTCATATTTCTGCCGACCGGAACAGAAGGAGACACGACAGGCGCAACCTTGACCATGCTGACTACATCTCTCGCAGGAGAATTGTCGTCGGTTGCAGACGTAGGCGAGCGCGGCGAGATGCCGGTGATTCTGGATTCGTTCCGATTTGGCAAAAAGAAATGAAGTGGTAGCAATGTCTGAAAGAAATAAAGAAGTTAATACACTAAAATTTTGGACGCCGCTGCGCGTGGCGTGCACGATGATCTCGCTGGGCCTGCTCGCCGCATTCGGTGTCTCGAGCTGCAACTCAAACGATTCTACACCGGTTACAACGACGGCAAACCGCCCCGCGGCTTCGGCCCGTCCGGCTAGTTTGGCTATGTTGCCGCGACCGATCCTCGATGCTGAAAACAAAGCCACCAGCGGTAGTCCGATTAAACTCGGAGACTATTCAGGAAAAGTTTTACTGGTTAACCTATGGGCGACGTGGTGTGGTCCATGCCGGTCGGAGATCCCGGAGCTCGTCAAGCTTCATAAGGAGTTTCAGAGTCGTGGCGTCGAGATGATTGGACTCTCGACTGAGGATCCGGTCGCGTCTGCCGAGAGCGTGAATAACTTTATCCGCGAATACAATGTCGATTACCAGGTCGGCTGGGCCACGCGCGAGGTAGCCCAGACGCTGATGCAGGGACGCGGTTCGATACCGCAGAGCTTCATAATCGCGCGCGACGGGCGCATCGTAAAGCGTTTTATCGGGTTCAGAGCTGACCTCACGCCTGGCCAAATCAAGGCTGCACTCGAGGAGGCACTGGCGGAAAAGGGCTGATTATTCGGTCTTGTCTTCGTCCTGTTGTCGTAATCCTTCGGCGACTTCTCTCTTCGTCTCGCCTTCGAGTTTTTTCATCTCCGCTTCAACGCGTTGTTCTGCCTGATCCATTGGCGCTGGCTCGTCCATCTCGTCCTGAGTTTTAATTTTGTTTTTATCGATACTCATTTTAAGTTCTCCCGCTGACCTTTGTTCGACGATCTAGGCTAACAAGCGACACGTTACAGAAGTGCTGGGTTTTATTTACGATTCTGCTGCAAACGCTCGACAAAGATGTTGGCGCGGAGGTAGACTGCAAGACCACGATGGATTTGTTCTCGAACAAAGCTGTGCGATTGCTGCTCGCGGTTAGTGTTTCGCTCTGGATGGCGGGTGGCTGCCTCCTTGGTTGCGCTAACAGCGCGCTGGGCGCCGAGGCGACTCAGAGTAGCGAGAATGTGATTGAGGCCGGCAGTAGCTGTCACGCGAGGCACGCGAAACAGGAATTACTGGGTGTGCCGTCGTTCGTTCCGTCTCCGCGCGGGATGATGAATGAGTGTCCCCTGGTCGTGAATTCTACGGCCGTCACTTCGAAAAACAGCACATACGTACCGGAACCCGGACGTGGTCCATTCACGGCTTTACCCAGCTTCGAGAAACAGATCGTGCACACGGACAACACCCGCGTTGCTCCGTTCCTGCCTAATCGTGGTCCAACCCACCTTCGTTGTTGTGTCTTTCTGATCTAGAGATCTGCCTGCCTGAAGCTCATTTTCAGCCGTGTGCTGGTGCGTTCCCGACCGGCACGCGAAACACTAATTCTCTAGAGACAGGAGTACTACAATGAAACCCCGTAAGAACACTATTCTTATTCTCCTCCTTGGTTTGCTGCTGGTTGCATTTGCAGCAGTTTCGGCCCAGACGTCCTCGCAAGGCGATCAGAAGAAGAAGTCTGAGAGTTGTTGCGCGATGGAGTCGTGTTGCGACGGCGACTCGTGCGAGATGAAAAAAGAGGGCGAGACGAATGCCGAAGGCAAACATAGTTGCTGTGGTGAGTCGTGTGACATGAAAACGAAGCACGACGCCAAGATGAAGCACGACAAAGACGGCAAGCACGAGTGCTGCAACGCCAAGACCAAGAACAAGACCAAGAAGGTAACGTAAGTTTAGCCACGGATAGCACGGATAAAAAGAACGATGGGATGGAAATTCTTCGTTTACCCTGCGCTGTTGATTTTATTGGCGCAGGGTAAACCTCTATTTGCGCAACATGAGGGCCACCAGATGCCGCAGCCAAAACCTGCGGCATCGCCCTCCGCGTCACCGTCAGCGTCACCGTCAGCGTCGCCGGAGTCTACCGCTGATCACTCGGGTCACATGGACCATGGCGTCTTTGTGATGCACGACGATCAGATGTTCATTCGTCTGGGGCAGAGAGAGGCGAACCTCGTGCCGATGGGACGAAGGATGGGCTCCGGTAGCTCGTGGCAGCCGGACTCGAGCCCGATGCCGATGCTGCACAAGCAATCGGGCGAGTGGCTGTTGATGTTTCATTACAACCTCGTCGCCGGCGTCAATCGCCAGGGTGGACCAAGAGGGGTGACGAAGTTTGAATCAGCAAACTGGTTCATGGCGTCGGCAATTCGACGTGCCGGTCCGGGAACACTCGAGCTGCGCGGTATGTTGAGTGCTGAGCCATTCACGTTTCCGCCCGGCGGCTCGCCACTGCTTTTCCAAACCGGTGAAACTTACAAAGGCGAGCTGATAATCGACCGGCAACATCCACACGATCTGTTCATGGAGCTAAGCGCGAATTACGCCGTGCCCATTGGCGACCGGGCGAGCTGGTTTGTGTATGCCGGATATCCCGGCGAGCCTGCCCTTGGTCCAAATGCATTCATGCATCGTGCGTCAGCGTCGGAAAACTCATCGGCGCCGCTCTCGCACCATTTGCAAGACTCGACGCATATCGCTTTCGGCGTGCTGACCACGGGATTCACCTATCGCTGGTTCAAACTGGAAGGCTCCATTTTCAACGGCCGCGAGCCGGGCGAGAACCGTTATAACTTCGAAGCCAATCCGTGGAGCTCGCGGTCGGTCAGGTTGTGGTTTGCGCCAAACAGCAACTGGTCCATGCAGGTGAGCCACGGGTTTTTGCGAAATCCGGAAGCGCTCGAGCCGGGCGACGTGCGTCGCACCACCGCGTCGATCAGTTACAACAAGCCTTTTGAGCGCGGCAACTGGGCTTCGAGTTTGATCTGGGGCCGTAACCACGAGAGCCACGGCGGCGAGATTTTTAACCTGAACGGATATGTGGCAGAATCCACATTGAGGTTTCTCGATCGGAATTACTTCTACACGCGTCTCGAATTGACGGACAAAAACCAGTTACTGCGCGATGATGATCGCCTCAGCCTCGGCATCACTGACCATCATCCGTCGTTTCGCATCGGCGCTTATACTTTCGGCGGCGCGCGCGATATTTGGAACACTGAAAAGACTTCCGTCGCGATTGGCAGCGACCTGACGTTCTATTCGAAGCCGTCGCTACTCGATCCGATTTACGGAGCGAATCCGGTTTCGTGGAAAGTTTTTGTGAGAGTAAGACCGGGTCCGATGAATATGAGCTCAATGCACGGCACGCATTAAGGAGTACGCAATAATGAAGAAAAACTGGCTATTAATTGCAGGCATCGCAGTGCTGGTTGTCGCAGCGGTGGTGATGGTCAACTCAGCAGGGAAGCAACCGCAGGTAACAGCTATCCAAAACCAGCCGCAAACACCGGCGCCTCGTCACGAGCATGCGCCCAACACCACGGCGAAAACCGTTCCGGCGTATTTTGAGGTTGCGCCGAGCAAGTCGAATCTGGGACCAACGCTCGATCCCAACTCGTTCACTGGCATCACACGCGATGCGTATCGTGCCGCGAAAGAGATACCGGTGACGCTCGCGCAGTTGCCGTGTTACTGCCACTGCGACCAGGGCTTTGGTCACAAGAGTCTCTACAGTTGCTTTGAAGACGATCACGCGTCGCACTGCGACGTCTGCGTTCGTGAAGCACTGCTGGCGCTGAAACTAGAGAAGGAGCAGAAGATGACGCCAGCTCAGATCCGCGACACAATCGTCGCGCAATACTCTCACTAAATTCTTAACCACGGATTACACGGATGTGAGCCGATAAATCTGTGTAAATCCGTGGCTACTTCTTCTTGATGGCGGAGATCTTCATGGTGCCGGCGGCCGTCTCGATCGTGAAGTCGACCTGGTCGTTGACGCCGATGCCCTTCAAGAGGTTCGGATCCGTCACCGGAAATTCCATTTGCATGGCCGGCATGAGCCCGTCGATTTCGCCATGATCGATCTCGATCGCGGGTGCTTTCGGATTCGTATACACGGCTTTAACAACCCCGGCGCCTTGATATGTATTAGTTTGCACCGCCGCGGCCGGGCCGCTCGGTGTTGCTGCTGGTGCTGCTTGTTTGTTAGTTGGTGGAGCGCCGCAAGCACTGAGCAAGATCAGCGCTCCAAAGAAGATTCCTACTCGGCCCATTATTTGGCCGGAGAGAGCCATATACTTCGCTTCTCCTTCTCTTTCCCAATGTAGACGACGAACAGTTTGTCGTTCGCAAATGCACCGGCAGGTAGCTCAGCGTTGGCTGCAACACTCAATGCCGAGCCGGTAGTTCCGATGTCGCGCATCTTCGTCTCTGCCGTATCGGCACTCTGCCAGACAGCTATCATACTCTGACTGCCTGCCGCGAGTGCTGGTGTGCCGCGCACGGTTTCCTGCGACAGCAACTGCCGCGGTGAGAAGCTGCGGCCTTTGTCTTTCGACTCCGCAAAGTAAACTCCCGGCGCTCCTCCTTCACCGGCTGCAAACCACACGATCTTGAGACTGCCCGAAGCACTGTCCACCGACAACGATGGTCCGGATACCGGGCATCCCTGCAACAACCAGCGATCGTCGCTGACGATCACCGGCGCGGAAAACTTCGTTCCTCCATCAGTCGAGCTCGCGACTGCGATGTGCCGATAATTTCCCGGGAGCACCTGGCGCCAACCAGCATACAACGTTCCATCAGCGGAAACAGCCAGCGAAGTCTTACAACACGGGCATGCGTCGGACGCAACTTTGCGATTCGCAGAGAAACTACGGCCGCCGTCGGTCGATGTCGCAAGATAAAGCTCGCGGTTGCTCTCCATATGATGGCCTTCAGCTTTTGCCGAGGGCTTTGGTGCGTGGACGTTGCGCTCGTCGAGCCAGCCGGCGTAGATCCGTCCGTCTTTTGCGACCGCAAGCGAGTGCATACCGTGCGGGCCCGGAGTTTTGTCGTCGTTAACTTTTACTTCACTCGCAAACGTCTGACCGCGATCGGTAGAAGCAGAGAGATAGATATCGGTTCCGTGTTTGTCGCCGGCATCGACGCGCGCGGTCCAAAGAACGTAAACAGAGCCGTCAGGAGCAACGGCGATGCTGGGTTGATCGCCACGCCAGGCTGTGGTCATGCCGGGCTGGCTATTTACGCGAACAGGCGCGCCCTGCATCTCGGCCTTTTGGTTGAAATGGGCGAGCATGACGTCGGCCTGTTTGGCGTTGTGATTGACCCACGCCACATAGAATGTGCCGTCCGGGGCTGTAGCCGTCGCCGGTTCTGCCGCATCGATTCCCGCGGCGGAGATCTGAACTGGTTGTGGTGGAGCGGTGTCGCGGGTTGCGGCGACGTGTTTGCAACCCGCGAGCGCGATTAAAACGACACCAGGGAGCAGTAATTTAAGTAATGACATACCGTGTTCAAAAACTCACCTTCATCCCAAATTGAAACTGCCGCGGATCGAATGCGGCTGTCGGTTGTCCAAACCTCGGTAAAGGCTGGACGCCCGAGCCGAACGTGTTGTTCGGTACTCCGAGATTCGCGCGGTTCAGGACATTGAAGCCTTCCGCCAGTAGCTGTAAATCGACTCGCTCCGTCAGCCGGATCCTTCGACTCAAACGCAAATCAAGTGACGCGAAGTCAAACCCGCGTCCTGTATTGCGTCCGACGCCAACCGGTCGATCGTTGAAGTTCGTATCGAAGTTGCGATCGCTTCCCAGCAGCACGTTGAACGGCAAACGCGACGCGTAGGTGAATATGTAGCCCATCTGAAAACCGCACAGGAAGCGCTGGAACCCGGTGGCTTTGGCGTGTCGCGGCACTTCGAGCGAACCACTGACCACGAGACGATGGCGCTGGTCGTTGTCGGACAAACCGCGATCGTCGTTTATGTTGAAGCTGTTCTGCACGCTCGAGAAGAAGAAGTTGCCCGCGTCGTCGATCGTCTTGGAGAGAGTATAGGAGAGACGCAGGCTGGCCCAATGTGTAGGGCGCTGGTTGTAAGAAACAACCATACCGTCGTAGTTCGACTTTCCCGAGCTCTCGAAGCGCGAGATGTTGCCCCAATTCGAATCGGGCCGGCCCAGATTGGGAATGCCCGCTGAGACCGGAACTGTCGGCACATTCGCATTCCGCGAAAGGATCAGGTGTAACGCGCGTACGTGCAGGTAACCGACTGACACGACCGCATTGCCCGGAAGCTCACGTTCGACCTGGAAATTCGCCTGCTGGCTGTAACTCGATTCGATATTCGGGTCAATGCGCGTGATGTTTGGCTTAGTCGGTAACGTCGCCGGTTGCAACGATAGAATGTTTGGAAACACCGGCGCGCCGGGCTGCGTGGGCGACAACTGGACCACGATATACTTCGAGCCGTCGCGCTGGAGTGCGTTGGAGGTTGCGCGTAACGGAATGCGATCGTAGTAGAGCCCGAAGCTGGCGCGAATGACGGTCTTTCGGTTGCCTGGCGCGTAGACGATTCCCACTCGCGGCGAAAGGTTGTCGGTATCAGTCTGGATCGGATCCGGCAGGAACTGTAGATCGTAACGAAGCCCGGCATTGATCGTGAGATCGGGCCGGACGCGCCATTCATCCTGCGCAAACACGCCCACATTCGGATTCGATTGAAGCTGGCCCGGCACGCCGAACGCCTGCTGAAAAGTCTGGTAGTTGCCGCTGAGGAAGGTGCTCATCGAGTTGAACTGGTAAACGCCTTCCAGAGCGCCGGGAAAGAAAATGTTGACGCGGTTGTAGAGAAAGTTGCCGCCCACTTTCAACGTATGCGCCCCGCGCTGCGTCGAGATGTTGTTTACAGCTTCGAACAGGTTGATATCGCGACCCTGCGGCGAGAATGTCGCAATGCCGAGGTTTGCAATTCCGGTGATGTTGATTGCTGGTCCAACCGTGTCATTGACTGGGGAGTCGAGGCGGCTATTTGTGTATTGAAACCGCGCCTCGTTCAGCGTGTGGGCGTTGAATGTGGTTACGTTGCTGACTTGCACCGTCTGATCCGTGTCGGTCAGGCCCGTGCCGCGGCTGACAGCGTTGAGTCCGCCCACGTTGCGCGAATTGACGGCATTGATGTGGTAGAGACTGTAACGAGCGCTGAGCTGGTTCCGCGAATTGAGGTTGTGATCGACCCGGGCGAAGAAATTGGTGGTGTCGAAACTCGCCGGCACCACGCCGCTGCTGATCAATGGACCGCCATAGTTGATCGCACGCAGGCGATTATTGATAGGGTTCACTAAAGCCGGATCGATCGTAATAACGGCGGAATAATTTCGACGCGTCTGTTCGAAGTTAGTGAAGAAGAACGTTCGATCGTGCCGAATTGGTCCGCCGATCGAGCCGCCGTACTGCGCCTGCGTCAGCAGATCTTTTGTCGGCGCGATGGGATTGCGCGCGTCGAAACGCTGGTTACGAAAGAACCCGTATAAGCCGCCGTGCCAGTCGTTCGTGCCTGACTTCGTCAGAATGTTGACGACGCCGCCTGAAGCCCGGCCAAACTCGGCAATACCGCCGGAAGTCACGACCTGAAACTGGTCGATCACTTCCTCGCTGTAGTAAGTGCCCGTGAGGTCGGCCGCGTCATCGTTAGCTGAGACACCGTCGACGATGAAGCTGTTATAGAGATTGCGCTGGCCGGCGATCGAGATGCCCTGGCCGGGCACGGCCGAAGTCTCGGCGAAGCGCTGGTTGCTTCCGGTGTTGGTTGGTGAAACTCCCGGCACCAGCAGCGCGAGATCGAGAAAGTTTCGGCCATTCAACGGCAGCTCGTTGATCTCTCGCGGACGGATTGTTTCCGTGATCTGCGTGCGGACTGTTTCGACGATCGGCACGTCTGAGCCGATGTTGACCTGCGCTGTAACACCCGCGACATTCAACTTAACCCGTAAATCGAGAGCCTGACCCACCAGAACGGTGAGCTGTCTGGTTATCGATTCGAAGCCCTGGGCTTCAAATTTCAGGTCGTAAGCGCCTGTGCGAAGGTAAGGGAAGCGATATCGACCTTCCACGTCGCTTGTGGTTGTTAGTTGGTGGTTAGTCTCGAGATGCGTGGCCGTCACCGTGACGCCACTCACCATGGCGCCCTGTGTATCTTCGATTCGGCCGCTGAGCGTACCGGATGTGACGCTTTGCTGTGCTGCACCGAGACCCGAAACAATAAAAACTAAGAGGGCAGCATAAAGATAGATAGGTATTCGCATGGACTTCTCCGCAAAATGAATGAACGTGCCTCCGGACTAAGTCGAGTCCTGAGGGCTTGATCAATTAGAGATCTATTCAGCGGAGATGGACGGAGGTCCCCTGGGACTGGCTTGCTCCGAGTTTTCATCTGACGAAAAAAGGAGCACTTGTTCCTCGTAGAGCGACGCTGTCGTTACTGAGGAATTCTGTTGCCTGTTGGGTTGGACAATGCTTTCGCGTTTTTGCTGTCGAGTCGCGCTCGCTGCGCAGGACGCGCAATCCATGCGACAGGGCTGACTCAACGCGTTTGATTCAGCACCAGGGTATGAGGAGTTTGTTTCAGCAGTTTGGCTGTGTGAGTGTGAAGATTCGGCAATGGGTTCGGCAACGATGGTGATTCCATCGGTTTCCATTTCGGCCCCGTGCGAACCACACATCGGCTCCGATTTGGGTGGCGGGACCTTTTTCGCAGCGATCCCCGATTCGCAATGTCCTGCTGTTTTGCCAACGCAGCAGGGCATCGTGCTCGCCGTATTCAACGAGGCGTTGGCGACGCGAAACGGTTCAGCAGCCACAAAAAGGCACAGAAAACACAAAACGCCGAGCGAAAAAATCTTGTGCTTTATGTGCTTCTTTGCGGCCATTTGAATAACCTACTGGGCCGGTTCTTGCGGGACGGGCTTCTTAACGAGTTTCATCTTGCACTTCGGACAAGTACCTCGTTTTTTCGAGGTCACGTCCGCGTGCATGGGGCAGACATAGTGGAATTTGGTTGGCTTTTTGGGATGCGCCGAGCGTTCCTTCTGTGCTGCGGTAGCGACGGGCACAGAGTACACCTGGGAGCTGGTCAGAAGCAATGCGGCCGCGAAGAGCGGCACGATCAGCAGCCGTACGAAGTGCATTTCTTACCCTGGATCCAAGCGTCTTCCTGCTCACCTCGCATCGACGGCGAGCAGGAAGAGTGCTTTGATAGGCCCGCCAGTAGGCGGGTCGTGATTTTCCCTACACGGCCGTCTTGGCAGCGCTGAAGGTTTTTCTGCTGCCGTCTCTGGCTAACGTAACTTTCCTCCACACGGTCTTGCCTTTGCCGTTCCCAAACGGGGCGTTCGGGAAAGGCTGCCCGGCCGCGACAAATTCAATAACGTTGAATAGGTCGTCAGAGCATTCGTATAGGTTCGTGTCGGTACAGATCGTGCCCGTCTGAAAGCTGTCTATGCCCATTCTTAATTGTTCTTGATTCATACCTGTTCTCCTTCAGGAATGGAAGTTCATTTAACTTTGCTTCCAGTATTCGGGAAGCGCTAGTGAATTTATTGCCGGCCGCGTTGCGAGCTGACTCTTTGAAATCAGAGCGACTCCCATCGCAGCGTTACCGATTCATCAGGACGATATGCAATCACCATCAGCTTCACGAGCTGCTGGGTGCTTTTGTCTTTCTTGTCCGCAGTCCTCACGAGATAGATGTGGCCCAACTTAATGGGAGCCGCTACAGGTGATCCTACTTCTGTGAGTTTGGAATTTTCCGGCAGCGGTTGGAATTCCTGCTTCCCAAGGTCCTGCTTCAGGACCATGACTTTGTCGCCTCGAAGATGTATGGAAGCGAAGCCGGTTCCGCCTCCTTGTGCGTCCTCAAAGCCATTACGGCTACTGAGTTCGTCTGCCGTGCCGAGATCGACAATCGCCCCCGGCCGGTCAGCCTCAATGCCGGCGACAAGATTGCTACCAGCGAAACTAAGGTCACTGCAGCGGTTAACCCAGGTATTGTCCGTAAACACCATTCCTTCTTTACCATCACTGAAACAGAGCGTCCGGGCGAGGGGATCAATGGAATACATGGTGAAGATTCCACCACGTTTTTTTGGCTGAGCCGCGCGCTTCTCATCGGGTGTTGAGGGCGTTTGAGCTCTCATCACCTGCTGGGAAGTGAATCCGATGAACACGACCAACACGATGAAGAGAAAGCTTTTCATGACCTCAGGTTTTTGACTGTCAAAATTCAAATTCATATCCTCCCCTTTGTATTTTGGTCTAGTGGGGAGACCTGCTTTAGTTGATGTTATCGACTAGCCACGTTTGGCAGCGGCACGAGTTCCTGAAACTTTTTGTCGTCAATATGACGCGCTTCGTTCCGCAGCCTGAGTTCCTGGAAGTAATAGAACGGAACAAACGCGGACCCATATTTGTCGCTGATCCAGTCGTCCTTCTGGACGTAATTGAGCGGGTACAGATTGATATCTTCCGAGCACTGGTTGAGACTTTCGGCAACCGCCTTAACAACCAGAATGTTATTGAGATAGGTCGCATCATCTAAAGTCTCTCGACCGATGGTGTACAAAAGCGCGCCTTCGCGAGCCCGGCGTTCCCACTCCTTAATGATCTTCAACGCCCTTTCATACTGCCGGGAGTTGATTTCCAAACGCAGTGTGGTTTCAGAGTCGGTTCGTGCCTCTCGAAGATAGTTCTTGTATACGTCGGGAGGGACGGTGCCCAAGGCCCTTTCACCTTTCGCTAAATAGACACCGAAGGCGTCGATTGTGGGAGTTCCTCCTACCAGTTTGATAACCGCGGGGAAGGCCGAGCCGCTTGAATCGTAGAACTCTCCCTTGCGGGCAGAGAGCACAATGAAATACCGGTCGGGATCGACCCTGGTCCAGCGAGTGGTTCCTATGCCCGGTATTGCGCAAGTGATCGAAGTGTCGTCATAGCTGACGAGTTTCAT
>DATHTI010000211.1:0-3703 GCA_035463335.1 Pyrinomonadaceae bacterium
GGCGGCCTCCGTTGGGATCGTTTTGATGCGGATGGGATCACGACAGCCGGGCTTCCGATTTCGCGAGTCGATCGGATGCTCAGCGTGCGTGCCGGGGCAGTGTTCAAGCCGCTGCCGCAGGGAGCCGTCTACGCCTCCTACGGAACTTCGCTCAATCCCTCGCTCGAAGGACTTTCCTACAACACTGCTAACACAGTCATCGATCCTGAAAAGACTTACACGACGGAAGCCGGCACCAAGTGGGACCTCTTCAGCGGTCGCATGTTGTTGAGTGGCGCCCTCTTCCGTGTCGAAAAACAAAACGCACGCACGCCCGGTGTGTCGCCCGGTGATCCGCCTCAAGTCCTGGAGGGCAGGCAGCGTGTTGACGGTATCGAGTTGAGCCTCGAAGGAAATGTCACGCGTGCGTGGCAGGTGCTCGCCGGCTACACGCTCCTCGACAGTACGACAGTCGATTCAAACGTGGCGGCGGAAATCGGGAAGAAACTCGTCAATACGCCTCGAAACTCGTTCAACGTCTGGTCCACCTATCGTTTGCCGTCGGGCTTTCATTTCGGTGGCGGCGCGCGTTTTGTCGATCGACGCTTCGGCAACACGATCAACACGCGCTTCGTCGATGCGTACTGGACGTTTGATGCGATGGCGTCGTATCCCATATCGAAGCATATCGATCTGAAGCTCAATCTCTACAACCTGACCGATAAGTTTTACTTCGATCGCATCGGCGGCGGTCACATCGTGCCTGGTCCAGGCCGCGCCGCGATGTTGAGCACGAGTTTCAGGTTCTAACGACATGCTGTTGCAGATTCCGGAAGTTTTGACTTCAGAGCAAGTAGCCGCTTGTCGCAAGTTGCTAGAGACCGACAATTGGATCGATGGTCGCACCACCGCCGGTCATCAGTCGGCGCGTGCGAAGGACAACCTGCAACTACCGGAAGATCACGAATACGCGAAACAACTCGGCGACACGATTCTTGTGGCGCTGGAAAAGAACCCGCTGTTCATGGCAGCCGCACTGCCGCTCAAAGTCTTTCCGCCGTTATTCAATCGTTATCAGAGCGGACAATCCTTCGGTAATCACGTAGACAACGCGATTCGACAGGTCGCGGGAACACCACATCGCGTGCGCACGGATCTGTCAGCGACGTTGTTCTTCAGTGAGCCGGAAGAGTATGACGGCGGCGAGCTCGTCGTGGAGGACACTTACGGTGTTCACTCAGTAAAACTGCCTGCCGGTCATTTGATTTTGTATCCAGCGTCGAGCCTGCATAACGTGCGGCCGGTAACGCGCGGCGCACGACTGGCTTCGTTCTTCTGGATCCAGAGCATGGTGCGCGACGACGGCGAGCGCACGATTCTTTTCGATCTCGACGTCGCAATTCAGCGACTCATGTCAGATGTACCGGACCACCCGTCGATTGTTGAGCTGACATCGCTTTATCACAACCTGCTGCGACGCTGGGCCGACGTTTAAGTTTTATGAAGAAGCTACGCAAGATTATTTTCTGGTGTCACCTGCCTGTCGGCGCTATCGCGGGCGTGGTGATCTTGACGATGTGCATTACCGGAGTTCTGTTGAGCTTCGAAAAACAGATTACGGCGTGGGCCGATACGCGCGGCTATCGCGCCGCGCCTTCGACGGCTGATACTAAACATCTTCCGGTCGAGACGCTGATCGCCAAAGCACGCGAAACACGTGGAGCGGCGCCGACCGCCGTAACTATCAAATCTGATCCAGCCGCGCCCGCGGAGATCGCTTTCGGTCGTGAAACGACTCTGTTTGTGAATCCTTATACTGGAGCGATTCTCGGCGAAGGCTCGCAAAAGGTTCGCAGCTTCTTTCGTACAGTGACCGAATGGCATCGCTGGCTCGGCGCGAAAGGCGATAACCGCAACGTCGCTCGCGCGATCACGGGCGCGTGCAATCTCGGTTTCCTCTTCCTCGTGATGAGCGGATTTTATTTGTGGTGGCCGCGCAGCTGGAACCGCAAGGCGCTGCGAAACGTGACCTGGTTCCGGCGTGGCCTGCCGTCGAAAGCACGTGATTTCAACTGGCACAACGTGATCGGTTTCTGGTCTGCTGGACCACTGTTCATCGTCGTTCTTTCAGCGGTTGTGATCTCTTACACGTGGGCTGGAAATCTCGTGTATCGAATTGTTGGTGAAGCTCCGCCGGCGCCGCGCGCAAACCAACCGGCTGCACCTGCGGGTGCGAACAAAGAGACTGCTTCGCCAGTCGAGAACCTCAACTCCGCCTGGGTTCGTGCGGAGCAACAGGTTAACGATTGGCGAAGCATCTCTTTGCAATTGCCGGCTTCCGCGACTGCCCCGCTGACGTTCAATATCGATCGCGGCAATGGTGGTCAACCGCAAAGGCGCGGTCAGCTTGTGTTGGATCGTGCGACGGGTAATGTGGTTCGTTGGGAGCCGTTTTCGACGTACACGCGCGGGCGTCAGCTTCGTTCGATCCTGCGCTTTGCACATACCGGCGAAGTGCTGGGAATTCCCGGGCAAGTGATCGCAGGCCTTGTTTCCACTGGAGGCGCGTTCCTGGTTATGACGGGATTAGCACTGGCGATCCGGCGTCTTGCCGGCTGGCGCGCGAGGAGGCGCGCAATTCCAACAGCGTCTAATGGTATACTGGCGCCCATCAAAACACGGGAGTCGGGTGCGTTTGATTTGTGACGCAATGTTAACTTAGATGGACGCTGAAAAACTGAAACACTTCCGCAGTCTTCTTCTCAACCAATTACGCCAGAACACGGAACAGGTCCGCACGGATCAAGCGGCCGCGCTCGAGCTATACGACGATGGTGTTAAAGACAGCGTCGATCTCTCGGTGCAGGATTTGAACAAAGAGATCGCGCTGCGACTTGGGGAGCGCAGCTCGAAGCTGGTTGCGGATATCGACCAGGCCCTCTTGCGGATGGACGAGGGAAGCTACGGGATTTGTGCGCGTTGCAGTCAACCGATTGATGAGCGTCGCCTCGAAGCTCTTCCCACCGCGCGCTACGACGCCGCCTGCCAGGCAATCATCGAAAGCCAGAACGGCGAAGACGATCTCCCAACACTCTAACCAAATCCGCGCATTTTATCCGTATAATCCGCGGTTAAGTTACGCCTTGGGATGCGCTTTGTCGTAGACCTCGATCAACTTCTCCATCGAAACGTGTGTATAAACCTGCGTCGTTGAGAGGCGCGCATGGCCTAACAGCTCCTGAATGTCGCGCAGGTCTGCGCCACTATCGAGCAGGTGAGTCGCAAACGAATGTCTCAGCGCATGCGGGCTGATGTTGTGCATCCCCGCACAGATCCGGATGTACTTCTCAACCATCCTTCCGACAGATCGCGTCGTAATCCGAGTTCCCTGGTAGTTCAGAAACAACGCCTCTTCATCACGCTTCGAAACCGGCGCGTTAAAGAGAAACTTGTCACGCACGTCGAGATAATTTCGAATCGCCGCACCCGCCGGATCTCCAAACGGCACGATTCGCTGTTTCCTCCGCTTCCCTGTTACGCGCACTAACTGGTTCCCAAAATCAACATCTGCAATATTGAGCGTCGTCAGCTCAGCGACACGCACACCAGTCGCATACATCAACTCGAGCATCGCTCGATCGCGTTTGCCGAGATCTGTTTCCGGATCGGGTGATTCAATAAACCTGATCGCTTCCTCGATCGAGAGATGCTTTGGCAGCTTCTT
>DATHTI010000212.1:0-15097 GCA_035463335.1 Pyrinomonadaceae bacterium
GGTTAAAAGTACTACTCGCTTTTGGTGCGTAATGATTTGATGAAGCGCTCGGCTTCACCGGTCATGCGGTCGGCAAACTCAACCGGTGCATCCGTAGTCAGCCCGTAAATGCGGCCGTTAGCTTCAGTGAAATAGAAGGTCCACGCTTTCTCCGGCGTGAGTGCATCCTTCGGCGTTCGCGCTGTTACCACGAAAACGCGACTGCCGTTGACTTCACGAATGAAGTCATTGACCACCCAACCACCAGACGAGACCATCTTGTCGATCACCATCCGGCGCAGGTCTCCAACCGCCACTCCACCCAGCATCTTCTTCTCTTCACGAGAAGTCAGAAACGCCGGGTTCGGCCGGCTCATCGCCACCACCGCGAGATTCATCGTTCCCGGTAATGGTGTCCCCGCCGTCGTTGCTGCTTTGAAGGCAGGATGACTTTGACTAACAACGCGCGGGCGTGTTTCGCCGTTTGAAAGCGACGACGCATGCGCCGCATTCGAAACAGCCGCAACAGGCGCTGCGGTCATCTCAGGCGGCGGTAGGGTTGTTGTCGTAGCAGTGTTTGACGGCAGTGAAGGGAGCTGCGGACCCGAGAGTCCCTGTAGGTCCGCAACCGAAAGGTTTTGCGGCAACGACAGCATTTTATTGCGATGGGCCAACTCCGCAGCCAATCTCTTCTGTCGCTGGCGCGCGCGATAACGTCGCCACCACGCGCGTGAACGATACCGGTGATGACGGCGTTGTCCAACTTGTACAGTTTGCCTGACGCCGTGTGCTGAGTTCGCGAACGGCAACATAATGCCCACGGACAGCACAAGCATCAGGGCTATTGCAATTGGTCTTAGCATCTTCGTTCTCCTCGATTAGGCGACCGTTTCACGAACGACCTCCTCGATGGTGGTCACGCCCGCGCGAATCTTGTGCAGCCCCGATTCGCGTAACGTGATCATGCCGTCGTCGACCGCCTTCTTCCTTAATTCAAGTGCGGAAGCTCCGATCAAGATCAATTCACGAAGCTCGTCGGTGATTTCCATCACTTCGTAAAGTCCGATTCGTCCCTTGTAGCCGGTGTTGTTGCAGGTCGAGCATCCTTTACCTTTGAAAGTCTTCATCGACTTGGCTTCCTCGATCGTGAAACCGACTTCGATGAGTGCCTCGGCTGGCATCGAGTGTTCATGCTTGCAATCCTTGCAGATGCGACGAATCAGACGTTGTGCCTGGATGAGGTTCACACTGGTGGCGACCAGGAAGGGTTCGATGCCCATATTCATGAGGCGTGAGATGGTGGAGGGAGCATCGTTGGTGTGGAGGGTAGAGAGTACGAGGTGACCAGTCAGCGCGGCTTTGATGGCGATTTCAGCCGTTTCGAAGTCGCGGATTTCGCCGACCAGAACAATGTTGGGATCCTGGCGTAGGAATGATCGAAGAGCGGCGGCGAAGTTCAACCCAATCTGCTCTTTCATCTGCACCTGATTGATGCCGGGAAGGTTGAACTCTACCGGGTCTTCCGCCGTCATGATGTTGGTTTCGACTGTGTTCAACGATTGGAGCGCGGAGTAGAGCGTGTTTGTCTTACCGCTTCCGGTTGGACCAGTCACCAGCACCATGCCGTAGGGCTTGGAGATGTTTCTCTTAAATTTAGCGAGTGACTCCGGCTCGAAACCGAGCTTCGTCATGTCAAGCATCAGGTTCTGCTTGTCGAGCAAACGAAGCACGACTTTCTCGCCGAATAATGTCGGGAGTGTAGAAACGCGAAAGTCGAGCTCGCGCGAGCGTGAGTCGACTTTCACTTTGATTTTAATGCGACCATCCTGGGGGAGACGCTTTTCGGAGATGTCGAGCTTCGACATGATCTTGATGCGTGAGATCAACGCATCACGCAGCTTCAACGGCGGGTGCATGACGTCGTAAAGCACGCCGTCGATACGAAACCTGATGCGCAGCTCTTTCTCGTAAGGCTCGACGTGAATGTCCGAAGCACCGCGACGGAGCGAATCGACCAGCAGCACGTTGGTGAGACGCACGACTGGCGCATCTTCACTCATACGCGAGAGTGCTGATAGATCGATCTCCTCGTTGTCTTCGACTACTTCAACGTCTTCGGTCTGACTGTGATCGAAGTCGATGCTGTCGAGCGAAACGAGATCATCTTTCGTGATGCCGCCGCTTGCGCCGTTGTTCTTGGAACCATTCTTGGGAAGTTCTTCGGTGACTACGGTGGCGAGCTCGATCTCGCGTGAGCTGCCGTAATACTTCGCGATTGCCTGTTGCACACTGCCTTCGGCGACCACTACCGGTTCGACGTTCAAGCCGGTCATAAACTTGACGTCGTCCATGGCGAAGACATTGGTCGGATCGACCATCGCGAGTGTGAGTGTTGCGCCAACGCGTGAGAGTGGCAGGACGGAATGTTTTTGTGCGACGTCCTGAGGGATGAGGCTGATGACGGTAGGATCGATATTGAAGAGATCTAAATTGACGGACGGAATACCGTACTGCCGCGACAGCACGGCAGTGATCATGTCGTCGCTGATCAGGCCGAGCTTCACGAGGTTAAAGCCGAGCCGGCCACCATGTTCGCGCTGGTAGTCGAGGGCCTCTCTCAGGTGCTGCGGACTAATTAAATTTTCGCGTACTAATATTTCGCCTAATTTGGCTGACATTTGTGCTCTGGTGGATTGGGCGCCGAATGTGGCGCGAGGCATGGGACTGATTTTCTTTACAACGATGTGACCAACACCGTTGTGCAGTCATAGTACAGTTTGAACGCGAGGAGTGTCAATCCAGAGGATTTGGTGGGAAAACTAACAGAAGAGCGGCCACAGATTACACGGATAAAATCCGCGGATTTGCTCCGTATAATCTGTGGTTAATAAGCGTTATGGTTTCTTGCGGGTGGCTGGCTTCTTCTCGGGAGCGACGTTTTCGCTGTTCTTAAGCTCCGTCAGAATGGCCTTCGCGTCATCCTTCATCGGGTTCGAGTCAGGTGCGACTTCCACAAACTTCTGTAGAAAATTCGCCGCTTCCTGATACTTCGCCTTGTCACCTGTTGCGTAAACCGCGAGTCCGGCGCCGAGGTTGGCTTCCGGGCTATTCGGGTTCGTTTCCAGAATCGTCCTGAACTCCGTGAGTGCTTTGTCAGCCGCGCCCGCATCGAGCAGCATCTGCGCCATGTCGAGCTGGGCCTTTGCTTTCTTCGCCGGATCAGTTTCGACCGCGAGATACTCCTTGTAAGCGGCGAGACCAGCGTCAGCCTGCGTCGGATCGCCCTTGCTCACATAGAGACGCATTGATTCGGCTTGCGTAAGCATCGCCGCATACTTGTTTCCGTTGTATCTCTGTAACTCCGACGGCTCAGTTGGCGCCGGTTGGGCCTTGATCAGCGTTACCGCCTTGCTGGCGGTTTCCGCTGCGGCTTTAAAGTCGTCTTTGGCGCCTTGCAGTCCAGCGGTGCGGCCGGCGTCGTCGAGTGTCTTCGATCGGACGGTCGCGTTGAACTTCTCGACGCCGCGTCCTTTCAAAGCTACTGCCTTGTTCGTCAGAATCGCGGGTTGTTCCGGATCGGCGGCCAAACCTTCATCATACTGGGCCACTGCCGCTGTGTACTTCGCAACAGCCTCGTCCGAATTGTTTGCCTTACTGGCAGTCCCAGCGGCCACCAACGCTTCGTTTCCAGCCTTGAAGGTGCGCCCGATGATCTCGTTGGCTTCCGTAATCTTTTTGTTCGAGGCTTCGATTTCGGCGTTCTTCTTCTTCAGCTCCTCTATCTTCGCTTTATCTTCCGCGCTGGGAGCCGCTCCGCCAGCGGGAGGAGTTGGTGAACCACCACCTGCGTTCTTGATCTCGTCGAAAGTGAGTCGCTTTCCATTGCCTGGACTTACAGTAAGCTCAACTGGAATATCTTTTCCGGCTTTCACGCCGGGCACGAAGGTTGGTGCTGCGGTGGGGTGGCTTGCAGCTACTGTATAAACGCCGATGAATGGAAGTCCTGCAAAAACAAACTCACCTTTTTTGTTTGTTTTAGTGTTGTATTTTGCGCTCATGTCCGTCCTGAAGACGTCGATCTGCGCGTCAGCAAGGGGAACCTTTTGACCGTCCGCCTGCTGCATCCAAACGTGACCGCGCAGCTCGCCGACCTGGGCGACCGCCGTCAAAGAAGCGGATGCAACCACAATGGCTACCGCCAGCGCTACGAAAAAATGTTTGCCAATCATTGTAAAGATTCCTCCGTCGTAGTGTCGGCTTAGGATGCGCCGTCACAGTTTACTGGTTGTAATTAAGCACCTGAGATTGACTTAAACTTAATAAGCAAAACGACTACTGTCAAGCAGGTAAGGGATGGGATCGGTGACCCCGGCTTCGCGAAACGCACGCAGTCGCAGGGCGCACGAATCGCAATTCCCACATGCTGATTCCGACTCCTTGTAACACGACCAGGTCAAGTGCAGCGGTGCGCGCAGCTCCATTCCTTTTTGCACGATCTCTGATTTGCGCATTGCGATCACGGGTGTTTCGATGATTATACGCGTCTCGGGTTTGGTGCCGGTGTCGAGCACGTTCTGAAACGCGTCGTAAAACTCCGGACGGCAGTCGGGATAACCCGACGAGTCTTCGGCGACGGCGCCGATATAGATCGCCTGAGCGTTGATTACTTCACCCCAGCTCACGGCCGCTGACAGCAGGTGCGCATTTCGAAAAGGAACGTAGCTCGACGGAATTCCCGGGGCGGAAAGATTTGCGGTGGTGACTGCCATGCGATCGTCTGTGAGAGATGAGCCACCGATTTTCGCGAGGTGTTCGAGTGAGATCACAAGACGCGATTTGACTTTGAAATGATCGGCAAGTGCTTCAAACGCTTCGCGCTCGCGTTTCTCGGTACGCTGGCCGTACGAGACGTGCAAAAACGCAAGCTCGTCGTTTTCTTCGTTCGCGATTGCGGCAGTGACGCAGGAGTCCATACCGCCGGAAACGAGACAGATGGCGAGCCGTGGTCCAACGTCTTCTTCTATAGCCAATTCGAGCTCTTCGGTTTCGATTTCCTGTGAGCCGCCCATCACACTCCTTTAACGTCCGGTCCCCAGATGTATTTGTGTAGTTGCAACTGCATGCGCACGTTGAGTCCGCTGCTCGCGATCCATTCAGCAAGCTGCTGCAGATCGACTTGTCCCCAGGCGGGCGAGATCAATACGGCCTTAGTGCGACGTTCGAGAGCTTTTTCTTCGATCAGGTTCCTGGCGTAGATCCAATCACCTTCATCCGCGATAACGAATTTCACTTCGTCTTTATCCGCGCGCAAGCGCTCGAGATTTGACCAGTCGTTTCGAGGTTCTTCACCCGAAGCGGGACATTTGATGTCGAGAATAATTTTAGCGCGCGGGTCTACATTCGCGGTTGAAACGTAGCCGCCGGTTTCGATCAGGACTTCGAAGCCTTCGTCGCAGAGTCGCTCTATCAATTGAAATGCGTTCTTTTGCGCGAGTGGCTCGCCGCCGGTTACCTCGACGAGTTTGCATCCGAACGCCGCAACCTGGGCCATGATGTCGTCGATCGAGTAGTGCTCGCCGCCTGTGAACGTGTATTCGCTGTCGCACCAGACACAACGCATCGGGCAGCCTGTCAGGCGCACGAAGGTACACGGCCGTCCGGCGTGGGTTGACTCGCCCTGAATCGAGCGAAAAATCTCGGTGACGCGCAACATTGCCAGTAGTTCTCGAATCTACATCAAATGACGGCCAAGGTGGTAGGATTGGACACGGATTAACGCGGATAACTATACGGATCGGTGCGTGAATACCGGAGTCGAAAAAATACTGAACGAGGGCGCCGCGCGGCTGGTTGGTCGCGCGAGTGACGATCGTTCGCTCACTCGCGAGGCGCTGGTGCCACGCATCACCGCCGCGGTCGAGAAGTACTTATTAAAGGACGATCCCAACACGCCTCACGCGGAGATTTCAAAATTCATCGACGAGATGCAGGCTGACGATCTCTGTTTGATCATCGCCTGTGAGCGTGGCGACGAAAAGGCCTGGACCGATCTCGTCGAACGTTTCACCGCAACTGTTCGTTCTGCCGCTCGTTCTGCAAGTACAAACGAAGACGCCGCTGAAGATCTCGCGCAGTCGATCTGGGCCGAGCTCTACGGATTGCGCACACGCAAGGACGGTATGCCCGCAAGCAAGCTCGCGTACTACTCAGGTCGCGGCTCGCTGGCTGGTTGGCTACGCGCGGTGGTGGCCCAGCTTGCGGTAGACGTGTTTCGCAAGCAGTCGCGCTTAGTGCAAACGGAAGAAGACGCGGATCTCGAACGTCTCGCACGCGTTGCGGAAGGCCAGCCGATGGTGGCGGGGATACCGACGCCGGAAGAATCGCTTTCGAATCGCTTCGCGCAAACTGAAATGCAAAAGGCGCTCAACGAGGCGGTTCAGGAGTTGCCCGCAGAGGACCGGTTGTTAGTGAAACTTTATTACTTCGATAACCTGCGCCTGCGTGAGGCGGGTGCCGTGCTCGGCGTACATGAAGCGACGGCGAGCCGCCGTTTGACGAGGATTCAGAGTGATTTGCGCAAGCGTGTGACGAAGATTCTCGTTGATGAACGTGGTTGGACACAGGCTGAAACCGAACGGTCATTTGCGGAGGTGGCGCAGCATTTGGATACGGATTTGGAGGCTATTTTGAGCAAGGAAAGTGTTTAGCCACAAAAGGCACAAAAAGCGCAAATGAGCTTGTTGGGTGCAAGGTATGAAGTTAGTTACGTTCTTAACAAGGCAGCATTCTGATTGAGATGAAACAGGAAACAAACAACGAGATGGATTTGTTGCTGCGGCGGCTCGGAGGGCGCGACGAGACAACTGTCTCTCAGGCAGATCATCTCGATGCTGACGAGCTCAGCGCTTATGCCGAGAATGCGCTTCCGGCTACCGCAAGGTCGCGTTACACAGTGCATCTGGCGGAGTGCGCGCGCTGCCGTAATCTCGTTGTCCAGCTCAGCTCGTCTGCTGGTGTCGTGGCTACGACCGAGAGCGTGGCAGTTACAGAGCCGTCAGGCTTCAAAAAATTTTTAGCGAGTCTGTTTACGCCGATGGTTTTGCGTTACGCCGCTCCGGCGCTCGGGTTGATAGTCGTAGCAGCGATCGGTTTCGTGGTCCTGCGTCGCGAGCAAGCGAATAAGTATGTAGCGCAGGATACGACTGCGCAGCAGCAGCGTCCGAACGTCGCTCCGGCGGCAACACCTTCTCAGGTTTTAAGTGACAGTCCTGCGAACACGGAAGCGACCCGAGGGCAAATCGCCGAGAGGGAGGAGAAGAATCAACCAGCGCAGCCGGCTCCGCCTCCGAATGTGGGCCCAGTGGTTTCGAGTGTTGAAGCGGATGTTTCGAAAGACAAAGCCGCAGCGCCGCCGAAGCCTGAGGAACAAAGAGCCGCAGCGAACGAGGCGCCGCCCGCCGCGAAGCCTGAGCCATCAGCCACTCCTGCTGAGACGGAAGTGACCGAGAAAAAGGTCAAGGAACTCCCTGTCAACACACGGGAAGCACCAAAGACGCTCCAGGCCGCGGAACGGCAAGATAAAAGCGAGAAGAACGATTTTGCACGCGCGCGTAAACCTGCGGACGCCGTGAGTGCGCCCGCGGCAGGTGCGACAGCAGGCGCAGGTTCGGTGGCGAGGATCCAACGTGACGGCACCGACGATTCGATTGGAGAGACTCGAACTGTCGCTGGGCGTCGTTTTCGTAAACAAAACGGCATCTGGACCGACACTGCTTACGACCGTTCGAAAGAGGCTGTCAGTCTCAGCCGCGGCTCTGAACAATATCGGGCACTTGTTGCCGACGAGCCTGCGATCAAGACCATCGCCGACACGCTCGACGGCGAGATCATCGTCGTCTGGAAAGGCCGCCCCTACCGCATCCGGTAACCAGTATGTGAGCCGCGGATGAACGCGAATGAACGCTGATCTGCGTTAATCCACGTTCATCCGCGGCTAAGTTTTCTGTTAAAGTTACCAGCACTGGAGGTCCTATGTATTGTCCTACCTGCGGTAACGAGATACCCGTCGAGCTGAAGTACTGCAATCGCTGCGGCGCCAACCTAACGCTCCCCTCGACGGCCGCGCCAATGATGCTTGCCCCGCCAAAGCTGGTAGTCCCAAGTATCGTGCTTGGTTTCACGATCCTCGCCGGCCTCGGCATCATCTTCGGCAGCGCTACTGAATTCGCCAAGCTGGGAGTGCATCCGGCATTCATCGTGTGGATGGTCCTGTTTAGTTCAGCGACACTGTTCGGCTGCACTGCTCTCCTAATCCGTTTCTTAACGAGGATGATGACCCTTGGGCGTGAAATCGCGCCACCGCAGCCGCAACCTCGACCGCAATTCACCGAACGGCCGACGATGCCTCACCTGCCGCCACGCATGGAACCGGTGCCCAGCGTTACTGAAAACACGACGCGCACATTTACTCCCGTCTACAGAGAACCCGCGGATCGCGGCACACGCTAAAACACAGATCACCATGAAGCTTCGAAATCAACTTTACCGAGTTGTTCAAAGCGTGATGATTTTCTTACTGGCGGCCAACACGGTCCATGTTGCCGCTCAAACCAGCCGGCCTCTGAAAAGGATTGCGGCCGTGCGCGATCGCGCGATCTCCAACATCGTGCGTGACATCGATGCGCGCAACATCGAGACATCGATTAGAAAGCTCGTCTCGTTTGGCACGCGCAACACGTTGTCAGAGCAGAACGATCCGAATCGTGGCATCGGCGCAGCGCGCGACTGGCTCTACGCGGAGTTTCTTAAAGCGGCGGCCGCGTCGAATGGTCGCATGACTGTCGAGAAGCAGTCGTACGAACAGGCGAAAGCCCCGCGCGTTCCGGAGCCGACGATCATCACGAACGTCGTCGCGACTCTGAAAGGATCGCAACCCGAGGCGACTGATCGGATCTACGTTGTGAGCGGTCACTACGATTCCATGTGCAACTCGCCTATTGATGCGAAGTGCGACGCGCCGGGCGCAAACGACGATGCGTCAGGAACCGCCGCTGTCCTCGAGATGGCGCGCGTGATGGCGAAGTATGAGTTTGACGCGACGATCGTTTTTATGGCAGTGGCGGGTGAAGAACAGAGTCTGCTTGGCTCAACGTATTTCGCGGAACAGGCAAAACAGAAAAACTGGAACGTCGATGCGATGCTCACCAACGACATCATCGGCAACACGCTTGGCGGCAATGGTGTGCGTGATCGTGGTCAGGTGCGTGTGTTTTCCGAAGGTGTGCCGTCAAACGAAACACCGGCGGAAGCGACGACGCGACGGAGTGTGGGTGGAGAGAACGATTCCGCGTCGCGGCAACTGGCGCGATTCATCAAAGAAATAGGCGAGACGTTCGTGCCCCGGTTTAAGGTGATGATGATTTACCGGCGCGATCGTTATGGGCGCGGTGGCGATCACATTCCATTTCTCGAGCGTGGGTATCCGGCGGTGCGGTTCACGGAGGTAAACGAAGACTTCCGGCACCAGCATCAGAAAGTACGGGTCGAGAATGGCGTGCAGTTTGGCGACCTGCCGGAGTTTGTTGATTTTGGTTATGTAGCGAACGTGGCGCGCGTGAATGCGGCGTCGCTGGCGGCGCTGGCGTGGGCGCCTTCGCGACCAAAGGGTGTAACGATTGTCGCGCAGCGATTGTCTAACGATACGGAGCTGCGTTGGGAGGCGAATAACGAGCCCGATCTGTTTGGTTACGAGATTGTGTGGCGCGAGACGACCGACGCGGTCTGGACCAACTCGAAACCGGTCGGGAATGTTACGAGTTTTACGATGAAAGGGATGTCAAAAGACAATTACTTTTTCGGGGTCAGGTCGGTTGATAAGGACGGTAATAAGAGCCCTGTCACCTATCCGCGCCCGCAGGCCAGGAATCAGTAACCACGGATTACACGGATTTTTAAGACCGATCTCCTCACCTCTGCGTCTAACGGAACATGAAAAAGATCGTTGCACTATTGCTACTCCTTATATTGACGCAGCCGATCGTCTTCGCTCAGAAGCATCGCTCTTTAACCGAGGAACAGCGGATCATCCATACTTTGAACCGGTTGGGGTTTGGCGCGCGGCCGGGTGATATCGAGCGCGTCAAGGCGATGGGCCTCGAGAACTACATCAACCAGCAGCTCAATCCCGAGAAGATCTCGGATACAGTTGCCGATATTAAAGTTCGCGATTTGTCTACCCTCACCATGCCAACGGCGGAGCTCTACGAAAAATATCCTCAACCCGGTCAACTGCTGCGACAACTTCAGGCACGTGGCATGTTGCCCGCTGAAATGTCGACTGAAGCGCCCGCGAATCCGCTCGAGAACGAAAAGTATCGACAAGTGATCCAGGAGTACTACCGCGAGAACGGGTTGCAGCGGCCGGCACGAATTATCGACGAGCTGCAGGCGTCGCGCATTCTTCGCGCGGTTTACAGCGAGCGACAGCTACAGGAAGTGATGGTTGACTTTTGGACCAACCACTTCAACATCTTCGCGAACAAAGGCGCCGATCGCTGGCTGCTGCCCGCATACGACCGCGACACAATTCGTCCCAACGCGATGGGTAAGTTTTCGACGTTGCTGCAAGCGACGGCGCAGAGTCCGGCGATGTTGTTTTATCTCGACAACTTTCAGAGCGTGAGTCCGAATGCGAATCAGCGACGCGGTGGTGGTCGTCTGCGGCAGCTACGCCAGGACCAGCCACAGCCACAGCGACAACGACGTGGCATCAACGAAAACTACGCGCGCGAGCTGATGGAGCTGCACACACTCGGCGTCGATGGCGGTTACACGCAGAAAGACGTGCAGGAAATAGCGCGCTGCTTCACTGGTTGGACCATCTTTCAGCCGCGCGGTGGCGCTGCGGCTGTCAACGCGATGATGGGTGAAGCGGGACGTCGAAACGCCGGTACGTTCTTTTTCAACGCGCGTGTGCACGACGACGGTGAGAAGACGGTTCTCGGTCACAAGATTCCGGCCGGTGGCGGCATCAAGGATGGTTTGATGGTGCTCGACATCCTGGCCCATCATCCCTCGACGGCGAAGTTCATCGCGGCTAAGCTCGTGCGATATTTTGTCTCCGACACGCCACCGCAGAGTCTGGTCGATCGAGTGGCGGCGAGTTTCACGAAGAGCGACGGCGATATTCGTGAGACGCTCAAAACGATCTTTTTCTCGAAGGAATTCAATTCGACTGAGGCTTATCGCGTGAAGATCAAGCGTCCGTTCGAGCTCGTGATCAGCGCGATCAGAACGCTCGGCGCGGACACCAACGGCGGCCCGGGCACGCACCAGTGGATCGCGCGCATGGGCGAGCCGCTCTACGGATTTCAAACGCCGAATGGTTATTCCGATGCAGCGGATAGCTGGGTCAACACCGGCGGACTGCTCGAGCGGATGAACTTCGGACTCGCGCTCGCAAGCAATCGTGTGAATGGAACGCGAGTCAGTCTTGCGAAGACAAATGGCGAGCAGGCGAAGGTGATGGATGAGTATTTGAAGTCGATTCTGGCGGGAGAGATCTCAGCAGCGACACGGGAGACGTTGTTGAAGCAGCTCGAGCCATCGGATCCGGTGACGAAAGTTGTTGGATTGATCCTGGGAACGCCGGAGTTTCAGAGGCAATAATATGAACCGCAGATTTTTTCTCAAATCAGGCAGCATCGCACTCGCCAGCGTTGGCATGTCGCTATCAGCGCCGTCGTTTTTCGAGCGCATCGTGCTTGGCAATACGCCTGCCAGCGGTAAACGCAAAACACTGATCGCGATCTTCCAGCGCGGTGCAGTTGATGGACTCAACGTGGTCGTGCCGTTCGGCGAATCGAATTATTACGAGCTGCGCCCATCGATCGCGATTCCGAAGCCGGGCAAAGACGATTCTGTAATCAGTCTCGACGGCTTCTTCGGTTTGCATCCCTCGATGAGCGCGTTCAAACCGTTATGGGATTCAAAGCGCCTCGCGATCATTCACGCGTCCGGCTCACCCGATAACACGCGCTCACACTTCGACGCGCAGGACTACATGGAGTCGGCAACGCCCGGCGTGAAGTCGACGAGGGATGGGTGGCTCAATCGTTATCTACGCATCCAGCAGGATCCGGACGGGACGCTGTTTCGCGCCGTGTCGATGACCAAGACGATGCCGCGTGTGTTGCAGGGACGCGCGCCGGCGGTGGCGATGTCAAACCTGTCAGACTTCGCGATTCGCGCGGGCAAGTCGTCGGCAAATTTGCAGGGCGGGTTTGAGGCGATCTATGCGCGCGAGATGAACGATTCGCTGGCTGGAACGGGACGCGAAACGTTTGAAGCAGTCAACTATTTGAAGAAGGCGAATCCCGCGCAGTATCAACCGGAGAATGGCGCGCAGTATCCGCGCAACCCGTTTGGCAATTCGTTGTTGCAGATCGCGCAGCTCATCAAAGCGGGCGTCGGTTTGGAAGTGGCGTTTACAGATATCGGTGGTTGGGACACGCACGTGAACCAGGGCAATTCGCGCGGGCAACTGGCGAATCTGTTGCAGCAGTTCAGCAATGGCATCGCCGCGTTGTACCAGGACCTGGGCCAGCGGATGGACGATGTGGTTGTGTTGACGATGTCTGAGTTTGGCCGGACAGTGCGCGAGAACGGCAATCGCGGCACGGACCACGGACATGCGAATGCGATGTTTGTGTTGGGTAACAGTGTGAAGGGTGGGAAAGTTTACGGCCAGTGGCCGGGACTCAAGAGTGATCAGCTTTACGAGGGTCGCGATCTCGCTTTGACGACTGACTTCCGAGACGTGTTCGGCGAGATCGCCACGCGCCACCTCGGCAGCAAAGATGTTAAGTCTATCTTTCCAGGTTACTCATTGAGCGCCTCAAAAATGAAAGGCTTCCTTTTGTGATTTTGTGCCTTTTTGTGTACTGCCTTTTGGCTACCAGCGGACGCGCCCAAATCTATTGATGACATACAACATGAAGCCCGCGATGACTGAGACTGTCACCGCGAGTGTAAACGCCTCGTTATCACGCCCCGCCTGCACCGCATCATAAATCGCCACGGACGCAGTCTGCGTCTTCCCCGGAATGTTCCCCGCGATCATGATCGTCACTCCGAAATCACCAAGCGCACGTGCGAACGCGAGCGCCGTTGCTGCCAGCACCCCCCTCGACGCCAACGGCAACGTCACCCGAAAGAAGATCAAGCGATTATTCAACCCGAGCGTGCGCGCCGCCGCTTCAAGATCCGTGTTCACTCCTTCAAACGCTGCGCGCAAACTCTTCGTCACGAGCGGCAGCGCGTGAATCGTCGCCGCAATGATCGCCGCCGTGACCGTGAACGTCAGTCGAATCCCGAATGTGCGATAGAGAAAACCACCGATTGCCGAGCGAGTACCGAGTAACACCAGCAGGTAGTAGCCCAACACCGTCGGCGGCAAGACGAGCGGAAGCGTCACGAGTGCATCGACGAGGTTGCGTCCGGGAAATCGCTTGCGGGCCAGTAACCAGGCGAGCCCCGAGCCGGCGATCAGCGCGATCAGCGTAGCTGCGGTGGCTACGGCGAACGAAAGCCTAATGGGGAACCAGTTGATCACGGGTGTCTCGCAGCATGATACAAGAAAACAGTGTCCCGACAATTATTCCGCAGAGGTCCCACTGAAGATCGGTAGCAGAGTCGTAAGGTCCCCAGATGCGTTGCCCGCCGAAATAGATCTCGTCCCACAACTCGATGATTTCGTAGATGGCTGACAAGCTAAACACGATCGTGGCGGCGAAAAATGCGGTGAGCCACAGCGGCAGTCGATACCCAAGTTGTTGCAGCACACGGCCGGTGAGCCAAACGAAGATCGGGCTGACGAGCACTTGCACCATCATGTGTGAGAACTCGTCGTACTGCATTGCACCAAACTGCCGTCCATACATGCGGAAGTAGTTTCCGAGTGCATCGACCTGGAGTGCGAGAAAGACGAGCGCCAGGAGTGTCAAAGGGATCTGAATGTTGAGACGACGGCGGACGTATGAGTAAAACAATGCGAGAAAGACGATGACAAAGATCGTGTTGAAGGCGAGCGAGAGATAGCACATCTTCGTGAGGAAGGCTGCACCTGCGAGTAACGCAATCATCACTGCGGGTATCTCGAGATAGCGGAGGCTGGATCGCGCCCCCGGCGCGACTGCGCTCGGTTCTGTATAATCGGCCATGTGACGTTCCTCAAACCAAAGGTTTTGCGATTCGAGTCGTTGCCTTCCACCAACACCGAGCTGGCGCGACGTGCGTCTGAAGGCGCGGCGGAAGGCCTTGCGATTGTTGCGGATGAGCAAACTGCGGGCCGGGGTCGTTTGCAGCGCGCGTGGTCTTCGCCGAAGGGTGCGGGGCTCTATTTCAGTATCCTGCTGAGGCCGGCAATAGCGCAGAATTACTGGCCTTTAATCACGTTTATGGCAGCGATCGCGGTTGGTGACGCTTTGCGTGAAGCGGCAGGTCTTGAGACTGACATCAAGTGGCCCAATGATCTTCTTTCAGGTGAACGAAAAATCTGCGGGATACTGGCTGAGGCGATCGACACTCCCGCGGGACGTGCCGTGATACTCGGCATCGGGATCAACCTGACTGAGAACGCCTATCCACCGGAGTTGGCGAACGTTGCGATTTCGGTGTCTGAGGCGACCGGTCGTCCACCCGAGCGCGAACGGATATTGGCGGCACTGTTAACCGCACTCTCAGGTTGGCATCCGCTTTTGGAGCGTCCGGAACAACTCATTGACACGTGGTCCAACCGGTCTTCCTATGCGATTGGAAAGCTGGTCCAGGTGAGTAACGGCGACGACGTTTGGCAGGGAACAACGTGCGGCGTGGAGCCCGACGGCGCCCTGCGCCTCCGCACGTCGAGCGGCGAGGTCAAATTAGTGAGAGCCGGAGACGTTTACAGCATTAGACCTACTTAGCCGTGCAGAATAGAACAATTATGGGCCATAAAATAGAACAAGTCAGGAAGAGGGGCTTGCCCCCGCTGTTGCTTGGATTGGACGAGCGGGGGCAAGCCCCTCTTCCTGACTTGTTCTATGTTAGAGGGCTTCCTCTTCCCCACTGGTTCTATTTC
>DATHTI010000213.1:0-3131 GCA_035463335.1 Pyrinomonadaceae bacterium
ATGATCAGACGTTCGAAGAGCTTATTGCGGCGTCAGGCGTACGCGGTTTTGAGGCACCGGCGCTGATCCGCGGCGATAACATTCTTGTCGATGGGATTCGTCTTCCTTTCTCGAATGTCGTAAACCCGCCTGCGCCTTCGACGACTGCAAGCATCGCTGGTGCGACGTTTGGTTTTGGACCAGGAGGCGTAGCGCCGGCTTCGGAGTTTGTGCCGCAAGTCATAGGTGGTATAGCCGGTGAGGTCAGCCCGCGTTTCTTTCCTTTCATTGCGGGTACGGCTCCGAGTAGCAACGCACTCACGGCGGGCGAGGTCGGCACGATCATCACTCGCGCGGCGCAGCAGTCAAACATTACGCGCGCTGCGATCAGGCAACCGCTCGGCAGCAATGCGCGCGTCACGATCGCTGTTGTTGATACGGCAGGTGTGGTGCTGGGCGTTTTCCGGCAACAGGATGCGCCCGTGTTTGGTTTCGACGTGGCAGTCCAAAAAGCGCGGACGGCAGCTTTCTTTTCGAGCGCAAATGCTGCCACAGCATTAAGAGCTGCTGGATTTGGTTCCTACGTTGATCGCGCTGCCGCTGACGGGCTCCGATTCGACGGCGCAGTTGCTTTCAGCGATCGCGCGACCGGATTTCTCCATCGTCCTTTCTTTCCGGATGGGATTGATAACACCGCGGCAGGACCGTTCAGCACTGCACTTGCCGACTGGAGCCCGTTCAACGTCGGCCTACAGCTTGATTTAATTAAAACGAACTTCCTGGCTTCTGTTGTTGGACCAGCAGTGCCGTGCACGTCGATTCCTTCGTTACCGAATGGAATTCAGATCTTCCCCGGTAGTGTGCCGCTCTATAAAAACGGCGTGCTCGTGGGCGCGATAGGGATCAGCGGCGACGGTGTGGACCAGGACGATCTGATCGCTGCTGCTGGTGCAAATGGTTTTTCACCACCGGCTGCGATGCGCTCAGATCAGATCTTCGTGCGTGGCGTGCGTCTGCCGTTTTTGAAGTTTCCACGTAGTCCAAACTTATGAGACTCGCTTTCTTCGCGGTTTTGTTGATGGTCACGGTCGTGTTGGCTGCAAAGCCCGCGACGCAACAGACCGGAGTGCTCCGGCTGCGCGTGCGGGTGAAAGCCGACGACTCGGCGCCGTTGCGAGGTCTCGCACGCAAACGCTTCTTCCTGATTCCAGGCACGCTCGAACAGAACCGGGCGCTGATAACCGCGGTGGAGCAACAACCACTCACAACGCGCGACTGCTATTACAAGCAACATAACGCAAGTGCTCAGCTAATCAACTGGTTGCAGGAAAGTGACTGCGAGTCTGTTTATTGTCGTGGCATAGAAAAAGAGTTCCTGAGCGGGCCAAAAGCTGTGCCCGAGTTTGCAAACGCCTTCGCTGCGAGCCAGAAAGAGTTTGGCAGCGATGCGACAGCGCAACACTGGCTAACCACAAATCTCAATCCTGATTTGCGCGACGGCTTCTATAAAGATCGGCAACGGACGATTAAGGCACTTCTCCAATCAGTGACGGTTCAATCGGTGATGACCGATCGCAACGGGACTGCATACTTCACCGATCTTGGTCCAGGAACGTATGTCTTATCGAACGTCATCCCAACAGAGTTGGGCCAGACTTTAATAACCTGGAACTGCGAGGTCCAAGTCAAAGCCGGCGATCTCGCGACCGAGAAGCCGTACCTGGTTTCGAACCGGAAAGATAAGAACGTGAAGTGCGTCGGAATAGAAAAACCGAAGCCAATTTGTGCCACGGATTGAACGGATGATGAAGACGATAAGCACAGATAAAAAAATCCGTCTTTGTCTGTGTTTATCTGTGGCCCTGTTTTTACCGATCGATTACACGAAGTTCTCCCACTCCACGCCCAAACACCGATCAGCCTGTAACACGTGCCACAAGATCTCTTTTCCCGACATCAACGATTATCCCGATCATAGCGCGTGCGTGAGTTGTCACCGGCCGCAGTTCTTCCGCGGCGCGCGGCCGCCGATCTGTTCGGTGTGTCACTCGAAGACCTCGCCGCGCGATGAAGCGCGTTATGAGTTTCGCAATCCCGTATCAAAGCTTCAGTTCACGATCGAGTTTCCACACGACCAGCACCAGGACGTGATCGCGATGCTGCGTTTCGCGCACGCGCCACAGGGTTATAACAACTGCACGATCTGTCACGCGTCACGCACGGCGACCGTCAAAGCCTCGCCAAAAGATCACGGATCGTGTTTCAACTGTCACTGGAAGTCGCAGGAACCAGTCGCCGCTAACTGCAACGGCTGTCACAAGCTTGCACCTGCACCGTACGTGCTGGCCGAGCCGGCGCGGATCTCCGCGAAGTTCATACACGAAGGTGGCGGTGAGAAGAAGCAGCATGTTGCGGAATGCACGACGTGCCACATCAACATCACGAAAGCCGCAACACTGCGCGGGCTGAAGCCGGATGTTCCGATCACGGCGTGCACTGAATGTCATAACAAAGAAGGCTTGCGGCAGGATCTCAGTAAAGAGTTGATAGCGATCGACAAGAATCGCAGCTTCACGTGCGTGTATTGTCATGCCGAGAAAGTCGGAAGTCTCGATCCGCCGGCGAGTCATTACCTGATTGCAGAACGTCCGCCGCTGAAGCGCAAAGACATTAAATGAAGATTTCCCTCGCAATACTTTTTCTTCTCGGAGTCGCTTCAGCACAGGGCCCACAACTCGACTACTCCAAATTTCTTCACAGCAGCGCGCGCCACAGCTCGCTCGCCTGCAACTCATGTCACGAGCGCACCGACAACTCGGCAACGCCACGTTTCCCGGGCCACAAAGCGTGTACCGATTGTCACCGCAGCCAGTTCACAACGCCGCAAGTGCCGATGTGCACGATCTGTCACACAGACATTAGCTCCGGCAACCCACCACTCAAAAACTTCCCCGCCAGCTTCAACGAGCCGTTCAACGTCAAATTCGATCACGCGCAGCACAATACCGGCGCGGCGCGCCCGCAGAGAGGCTGTACGGGTTGTCACAGCTCACCGATCAACCGCGGCGTCGGGCTGTCGATTCCAGCGAACCTCGCCGCCCACAACGGCTGCTACACGTGTCACACGCCATCAAGTAAGTCATCCACCGGCC
>DATHTI010000214.1:0-16585 GCA_035463335.1 Pyrinomonadaceae bacterium
ACGACTGTGACGATTCCGGCAGGTGAGATTGGCAACGAGCGTCCGATTCAGATCGTCAGCGAGCGCTGGTATTCACCTGCGCGGCAGCTTGTGGTGATGACGCGTCACAGCGATCCGCGCTCGGGCGAAACGACGTACAAGTTGACCAACATCAATCGTGCGGAACCAGCGAAGTCGCTGTTTGAAGTTCCATCAGACTACACGATCAAGGAAGGCCCCGGCAGGCCGCCACGCATCGCCCCGTTCCGCAAGAAACTAGCAGATCCGGAATAAAACCAGCACAAAAGGCACAAAAAGCACAAAGGCAGAAAAGTCTGCTTTTGTGCTTTTTGTGCCTTTTGTGGCTGGTTTATTCTTCTTCTTCGCCGCCTTTGATACGTCCCTCAGCGCGTGACTGCTCCACGATCTTCTGCGCTAGCTGACCCGGGACTGGATCGTAGTGAGAAAACTGCATGTGGAACGATCCGCGCGCGGCCGTGATCGAGTTGAGTGTCGATTGATAATTCAACATCTCCGCCATCGGCACCTGCGCTTTGATCACCTGCTGCTTGCCGCTCGTCTCCATTCCCTGCACACGACCTCGGCGTGAGTTCAGATCGCCCATGATGTCGCCCGCGTATTCCTGCGGCGCCGCAATCTCAACGTCCATCACCGGCTCGAGTAACGACGGCTTAACTTTCTCCATCGCGGCGCGAAAAGCCTTGCGCCCGGCGGCCCTGAACGAGTGCTCGTCCGAATCGACCGGATGGAAAGAACCGTCCACGAGCTGCACCTTGAAGTCGACGAGAGGATAACCAGCGATTGCTCCGGACTTCGCCGCCTCGATGATTCCTTTTTCAATCGCGGGGCGAAACTGTTGCGGCACCGAGCCGCCAAAGATCTTGTCTTCGAAAACAAAACCACCGCCGCGCGGCAGCGGCTCAAACACACACTTGCAATCGCCAAACTGCCCGCGACCGCCAGTCTGCTTCTTGTGCCGGCCCTGGACTTCCGCGCGTTGCGTGATTGTCTCCTTGTACGGCACCTTCGGCGGATGCAGCGTCACTTCAACGCCGTAACGCTTCTTCAACTTCTCGACAACCGTCTCGACGTGCAACTGTCCTGATCCGGACAACAGAAATTCCTTGGTCTGCGCGTCGCGAGTGAAGTGCAACGCCGGATCCTCTTCGAGAATCTTGTGCAACGCGACGCTGATCTTCTCCTCGTCCTGGCGCGACTTCGGCTCGATCGCAAAAGCGATAGCAGCTTCCGGATACTCGACCCCGTCGTAGACGATCGGCGACTGCCTGTCGCAAAGCGTGTCGCCCGTTTGCGTCTCTTTCAACTTGACGCACGCAACGATGTCTCCAGCGTGAGCCTCGCTAACCTTCTCGAGCTGCTTGCCCTGCAATGCGTGCAGCGCGCCGAGACGCTCACTGAGTCCGCGCGACGAGTTGAAGGCATTAGCGTCGGTCTGCAAGTGGCCACTGATGATCTTGAAGATGTTAATGCGTCCCGCAAATGGATCGGCGACAGTTCGAAAACAGTAAGCTGAGAACGGTTCGTTGTCGCTGTACTTGCGACCGATGCGCTCGGCGTCCGGACCAGCATCAACCGGCTTGCCCCATTCCGCTTCATGGTGCGCTGGATCCGGAGCGTAATCGACCAGACCGTTGAGCAACGCGCGCAGACCAACCTGCGTGATACTCGACACAGCAAACACCGGGCACAGTTTGCTCTGTGCGATCGCGTTGTTGATGTTCGGCAGAATGTCTTCTTCGTCGAGCGTGCCCTGTTCGAAATACTTTTCCATCAATTGATCGTTCGACTCTGCCACAAGCTCGACTAAGCGCTCGCGAGTCTTGTCGACGATGTCGCGGCCTTCGCTCGGAATGTCGATCTCTTTTGCCTGGCCGTCAGCGCCCAGCTCGTAAGCTTTCATATGGACCACGTCCACAACACCACGAAAGTCTTTCTCTTTTCCGATCGGCAAAGTGAAAGGAATGATGGCGCGGCTGAATGTCTTTTGTGCGCTCTCGAGCGCGGCGCCGAAATCTGCGTGTTCCTTGTCGAGCTTGGTAATCACCATGACTCGCGGAACCATGAACTCGTTGGCGTAGGCCCAGGTCTTTTCCGTTTGCACTTCAACGCCTTTGACACCGTCAACAACGACGATGGCGCAATCGGCGACGCGCAGCGCCGGGCGCGAGTGTGCTACGAAGGCTGCGTACCCCGGAGTGTCTATAAAATTAAGCTTGGTATCGCGATGTTCGAGATGTGCGAGTGCGGTATTTAATGTAATTTTGCGGGCGATGGAATCTTCTTCGTAGTCGGTAACGGTCGTCCCTTCATCTACCTTTCCCCAGCGCGGTGTGGCTCCGGCGACGTAGAGAAGCGAGCTGACGAGCTGCGTCTTCCCTGCGTCGCCATGTCCAATGACAGAGAGATTTCTGATCGCTTCGGTCGGATAGACTTTCATATGTTTGATTCCTTTCAGGCATGCGGATTTGGCGAAGAAGCATACTCATCCGCGAAGGTCAAAGGCAAGTGAGGTGTGTCTTTTCTTTGCGTCTTCCGTGGCGTCTTTGCGCGTTTGCGTGAGCTTTCCTTGAGGTGCGTCGAGAACGGGTTTTGAGCCATCTTTTGGCGCGTCAACTGCATCTGAGCCCCGTTGGAATAGGAGATTGTAGAGTTATGTATTACAGGAAGTTCCTTGTTTGGGGTGTGGCCGTTTTGCTTGCGGTTTCGTCGCTCGGAGTGGCCTCAGCCAAAGCGAGTACCAAAGTCAATGAAAGCAAAGAAGAGCAGAGAAGTTTACAGCAGATTGAGCCTTTGAATCTTGCAGTCCTGATCCAGGACGACCTCGTTTCACAGGTAGGTAATGAGCTTGGTGTAACACGCGATTTCATTCGCTCGCTGCCGGATGGATCGCGCGTCATGGTTGGTTACATCACGACTGGCACGCTACAAGTGCGGCAACCATTCACGACAGATCTGGAGAAGGCGGCGAAATCGCTGCGGATACCGATAGCCGCTCGTGGAAGCTCAGCTTTCAATCCTTACGTTGAAGTGTTGGAAGCGTTGAAGAAGTTTGACAGTAGTTGGACCAACGCGAACGCGGTGTTGTTGATTTCGGATGGATTGGACACGTCACGCGGATTTGATTCGACAGCCGCGGGTCACACGATCGATATCGATCGCGCGATTAAGGATGCTAACAGGCGACGTGTTTCGGTGTTCAGTTTTTACGCGCCGTCAGTGGGGTTGACGAGCCGCAGTCGTTTGGCTGCGAGTTATGGTCAGAGCTCATTGAACCGGTTGAGTAATGAGACTGGCGGCCGCGCGTTCTTCCAGGGGACGTCAGGTTTTGTCACGTTTGATTCTTACTTCTCGCGACTGCGCGAGACGCTGAATCGTCAATACGCCCGCGTGCGATAAGAAATCTCGGATCACAAAAGGCACATAACAGACCACAAAAAGCACAAAGCTAATTGTAGTAGGTCTGTTATGTGCTTTTTTGTGTTCTGTTATGTGCCTTTTGTGGTGTAAGTATCTGCTTTTCTATTTCTGCTCCTCAATGGTAAAGTTAGGCCTGTCCCGGGGTAACCTGCCGGCGGCGTTCTGTCCCGAAAATCGATCTACTCAAAAGTCCAAAGAAGTGCGCGAATATTGTCTCATCGTCGAAGGCGCGTATCTTTCCGAGTCTGAAGCCGAACACGCTCTGCGCGATCCGTTTATCGAGGATTGGGTTGAACAAACAGGTCGTTTCCGTCTCCACAACATGGACGAGATCATCATCTGTCCTGGCGTTACCCTTGGCTCTTTGGGAGTGGTGATGCTTGACGACCGCGTTTTCGAGATTGCGAGCACCGATCCTGACCACCCGCTAACCGAGCACAAGGCAAAAGGAGTTGCCGAAGCTCTGCGACGTCAGGATATGTTCGACGAAGTCAGAACTGAGCCACGCGGTGAGTGACCAGATAGAATCGTTTCTTGGCGGACGTGTTCTGCTAGTGATCGGGGATATCACTCGCCAGGACGTAACCGCGATAGTCAACGCTGCGAATTCCACTCTGCTTGGTGGGGGCGGCGTTGACGGCGCTATTCATCGCGCCGGCGGCCCCGAGATCCTCAAAGAGTGTCAGCAGATCAGAAAGACTGTATATCCTGACGGTTTACCCACCGGGCAGGCAGTGATCACGACCGGCGGAAATCTTCCCGCAAAGTATGTGATCCACACGGTTGGACCAATCTATGGTCGAGATCCGGAACGTGAAGCCGAGCTCCTCGCCGCTTGTTATCAAAACTCACTATTACTCGCACGACAGCACGGTGCATCCTCGATTGCATTTCCGTCTATATCGACCGGCGCTTTCGGTTATCCGAAGGCTGAGGCCGCGAAGATTGCCTCGGCAACAATCAAAAGCTTTTTGACTGCTGACGAGGAAATCCAACAGGTACGTCTCGTCTTCTTCCAGCCCGGCGACGTGCGCGTATTTCGCGAGTACCACGAATTTTAGTAGACTCTTCCACTTTGCTGCCCGAACAAGATGACGATTGAAACTACTGAAACGGAACACCGTGTGGCGCGGAAAAGCGAACTGCCCGCGCCACTGATCCCACTCGAACGCCTGGCTTGGAATTACTGGTGGAGCTGGGCTGCGGATGGCGAGAGTGTCTTCCGAGATCTCGATTCCGAGAGCTGGGAAGAGTGTGAACACAACCCACGACAGCTCCTGGCTAAAACATCTTCCTTCCGGCTTGCCGAAGCGGTGACGGATCCGATCTACATGGAACGTGTGCGTCGCCTCGACGAGAATTTCCAGTCGTATCTTGCGTCGCCGCCGCATCTGCAACTCGACGCGATCACGAAAGACCATCCGGTTGCTTACTTCTGCGCGGAGTTTGGCGTTCACACTTCGCTGCCGCTTTACTCAGGCGGTCTCGGCATTCTCGCAGGCGATCATCTCAAGTCGGCAAGCGATCTCGGGTTGCCGCTCGTCGCGGTCGGTTTGCTTTATCGCTACGGTTACTTCCGCCAGCGACTTCGCAACGACGGTTGGCAGGAAGAACACTACGGCGAAACGTTTCCGAACGATCTACCGATTCATCTCATCAGGAACGACGACGGCACACCGCTCCGCATCGAAGTTTTGATTCGCGAGCGCAAGGTGTTGGCCCAGGTGTGGCGCGCCGACGTCGGTCGCGTCGCGCTTTATCTTCTCGATACAAACATTCCTGAAAACGCTGAGACCGATCGCTGGGTCACCGGACATCTTTACGGCGGCGATCGTGAAACACGCATCGTGCAGGAGATGTTGCTTGGCATTGGCGGTGTGCGTTTGTTGCGGAAGCTCGGCGTGTCGCCGCACGTCTTCCATTTGAACGAAGGCCATTCGGCTTTTCTCACGCTCGAGCTCGCACGCGAGATCGTGCAGTCCGAACAACAACCGTTCGGTGCTGCGATCGAGAGAGTAAAGCAGCAGTGTGTTTTCACGACGCACACGCCGGTCGCAGCGGGCAATGATGAATTCGATGCAGCTCTGGTCCTTCGTGCTTTTGGACCAGGCTATTTTAAAGAGCTTGGTTTGACTGAGGACGAGTTTCTTGCGCTTGGGCGTGTCGAAACGGGGAATAAGTCTGAGCGTTACGGGTTAACGCCACTCGCGATTCGTATGTGTCGCTCGACTAACGGCGTGAGCCGCAAGCACGGAGAGGTGTCGCGGGCGCTTTGGCAGAAATTATTTCCCGGCAGGAAGCTGGAAGAAGTTCCGATCAGTTACATCACCAACGGTGTTCACGCGCCCACGTGGATGTCGCCTCCGTTGCGCTACATTGTCGAGAAGCACGTCGGGCACGATTGGGACGCGAAGATTAGAAATCAGGAAGTTTGGGCTGAAGTGATCGCGCGCATTCCCGATGAAGAGTTGTGGAATGCTCACGCGCGTTTGAAGGAGCGGCTGGTCGCGTTTATTCGTCATCGTTCGATGCAGACGCGAATCGCTGCGGGCGAGCGCGCTGATTACATTGAAGCCGCGAGTACGATGTTCGATCCGGCTGCGTTGACGATTGGTTTTGCGCGTCGTGTGGCGGGGTACAAGCGCTGGAACTTGTTGCTTACAGATCAGCAACGGCTGCTGCGACTCATCAATAATGAAGAGCGTCCGGTCCAGTTTGTCTTCGCCGGCAAGGCGCACCCGCAGGACGAGGGATCTAAGTTAGTGCTACAGCAGCTCGCGCAGTGGAAATACGATCCGGCAGTGAGACAACGCGCTGTGTTTCTTGAGGACTACGATCAGGAGATTGCGCGACAGTTGGTCCAATCGGTCGATGTTTGGCTCAACGTTCCACGCCGGCCGCAGGAAGCTTCAGGAACGAGCGGTGAGAAAGTCGCGATCAATGGCGGGCTGAATCTCTCGATACTCGACGGCTGGTGGCTCGAAGGTTATGACGGCACGAATGGTTTTGCGATCGGAAATGGCAACGATGTCGCGGAGGTCTCGAAGATCGATGCGCTCGATGCGGAGTCGCTTTATCGCACGCTGGAGCTGGAGGTCGTGCCGCTTTTTTATCACCGCGATAACGATGGAATTCCTCGCCGGTGGATTGCGATGATGAAGCGCGCGATCCAGACACTCGCGCCGCAGTACAACAGCGATCGGATGGTCGAGGAGTACGCGCGCAAGATCTATCCCTAGCCAGTTTAGAGTTCAAGCTTTAGCTTGCTCCTTACAGCCCGAGACCGCAGCCTGAAGGCTGAACTCTGAACTTCCGCATGTTAGACTACCGCGCTGCTAATGAAATACTGCACTGCCTGCAAAGCGAAATACGAGGACAGCGTAACCTTCTGTTCGATTGATGGCGAGGTCCTCGAGGCCGATCCGGCTTCTATCGTCAACACCGTGCTCGACGGCCAGTACCAGATGGAAGCGCTGCTCGGTAAAGGCGGAATGGGCGCAGTCTATCGCGCCAGGCACATCCTGCTCGGCGATCGCGTCGCCATCAAAGTTCTTCCTCCGGAAGTCAGAACCAATGCCGAATGGCTGCGTCGATTTCGACGTGAGGGGCAGGCGGCGCGCCGTTTTCGTCATCCCAATTCAGTCACCGTCTACGATCTTCGTACCGCTGCTGACGGCACGATCTACATGGTGATGGAGTATGTCGAGGGACATACTCTCGACCTTGCCATCAAGACTCGCGGGCGATTTTCTGCCGCTGAAGCGCTGGACATCCTCACGCCGATCATGAGCGTGCTCGACACCGCACACACGATGGGCGTTGTGCATCGCGATCTCAAACCCGAGAACATCATGATCGGTAAGCCCGACGAAACCGGGCAGCCCGTGGTCAAGCTGCTTGACCTCGGCATCGCGAAAATGCGTGAGATCGCTGGGGGCGATAATGGCGGCAACACAGCGCTGACGATGGCCGGGCAGGTGCTCGGCACGCCTTATTACATGTCGCCCGAACAGTGGGGTGAGATTCCGCGCGATCAAAGCAGCGAGATCGATGGCCGTGCTGATATTTACAGTCTTGGCCTGGTCTTCTACGAGATGATCGCGGGCCGGCGTTGCTTTGGTGGTAACACGCTGAATGAGTTACGGCGTGAGCATGTGCAGACGAGGCCGCGACCGCTCGCTGAAGTCGTGCCTGACGTTCCACGCGGTTTCAGTGAAGCGATCGAGCGTGCGACTGCGAAGGATCGCGGCGATCGACAACCGACGGCGGGCGCGCTTGCAAATGAGTTGCGTGCAGGTCTTTCAACGCCAAGCGGAGCCGCTGCGCAGTCAGCCGAGTTCACAGATACCGTCGTCGTCGAGAAGCGGAATACCAAAGCTGACGTTACCGCCCCAACGATCCTTACCGTTGACGCAGCTCCGACGTCACCTGCATCCGGGCGAGCGGCCAGCACGCATGATGCGACTGTTTACGAACCGGCCAAACCGCAGCCCGTTGCAAATGTTGCCGCGAGCGTCGCCGAGCCGGCGCGAATTGCCGAAACAGTGACTGTGCCGCACGTACCGAAACCTGCGCCTCCGGTTCCAGTTACACCGAAGGCGTCTTCAAAAGGCAAAGTTGGACTACTGATCGGTGTCGCTGCTGTGTTCGTGATCCTGCTGGTGGCTGGTGTCGGAGGTTTCCTCGTTTGGAACAAAATGAAGTCGAATAACCCGGCGACCAACACTACAAACGTCAACACGACACCAGTAGCCATTGCGCCGGTGGAGGTTAGTCGTTACTGGCTCGAGCTCGAACCGGGCAAAGCAGGTGGGCAGAAAACGCAAATCGCGGCATTAGTGCCGGTCGCTTCCGGTCAGGATTTCAAGCTGTATTTTACTTTCGCGGAGGATGGCTATCTTTACATCGTTGGTCCTGGTGACAAAAACCAGCACACAGCGTTTCTAACGAACAAACCGTTATCGCGAACTGGTCTGAAAAGCAATAAAGTTAACAAAGGCGTCGAGTTCAGTTTTCCGAAGGATGATGAGGACGAGGTGCATAGCCTGACGCTCGACAGGAATCCCGGCACTGACCATTTCACAATCATCTTTGCGAAGGCGCCACTCTCGTCGCCTTCATTTTTGAACGATCCTGTGACTGCCGATCCTATGTCTGCGATGCAGCAGGCGGAATTAAAAGACTTCGTTTCCAGGTATCAAACGAAGCCACCTGTAACCGAGCCAGATCAATCAAACGCGCGGGCGCCCTTCGTGAGGGTGAAAGCCGCGCCTGACCAGACCAGCAATCCTATTGTTTTCGACATCCGTATTCAGCACAATTAGCCGCTTGAGGCACCCGGCAACGATAAGGAGATTCGTAATGCGATTGAGTGTGATGGTTTTTGGACTCGTTTGTGTTTGCGCGCTTGTGATTGGGACTGCCGCGCCGTTCGTTCAGGACGAAGAGGACGTTCGTGGCGCGTTCCTGACCTCGCGGCCCAAGGATAAGCCTGCAAGCTCCGGCAAAACCACCAGGCCAAGCAGGCGCAAACCAAAATCAACCGGCGGAACGACCAGCAGTGGCTCGACCAGCAGTGGTTCAAACAAACCCAACAAACCTGTTGACAAGACGCCGAATAAACCGGAGTCGTCAGTATCCACGGCGCCTTCTTCGCCAGTGACGCCCGTCAACGCGCGCCGGATTGGGCTGGGTGTGACGTTGTTTATGCGCGACTCTAACGGCATGGCGGTGCGTGTTGATCCCAATCACGTGTTCCAAAAAGGTGACCGCGTGCGCGTGCTGCTCGAAACTAATACGGACGGGTACCTTTACATATTCAACACGACCAACGATGGCTCGGCTACGATGATCTATCCTCATGCGGATCTTGATGAGGCTGGTAACTACCTTCAGGCGCACGTGCCGTTCGAGATTCCTTCCAGTCTTTCGGCCGATGAGCGGTTGCGCTGGTTTGCGTTTGACGAAAACGCCGGCACTGAGCGTTTGTTCTTCGTTTTTACGCGTGAGCCATTGAGTGGCATTCCCATCGACGATGATTTGATTGCGTTGTGCAAAGGTTCGAAGGATCAGTGTCCGGTGCGGCCCAGCAGTGAGGTATGGGCAGCCGTCCAGAAGGAGATGCAGGCGCCACTCAAGACTGACAAGGCGCAACAATTCGGGAGTGCACAAACATCCACTGAGCAGCAGGCGACCACACGCGGTATAGGTTTGTCGAAAGAAGATCCGCCGCCGTCGCTCGTAATGATGGCTTCGTCAGCTCGCTCGACACTCGTTGCGACACTTGATCTCATTCATAAATAAAATTGGCCACGAAGAGGCACAAAAATCATGTGCCTTTGTGCTTTTGTGGCTAAAAAGATCGAAAGGGAATTCGAATGAAGAAGTTAGTCAATCTCTTGTTGATTGGTGCGTTATTTGTTACGCCAATTACCGCGTTCGCGCAGCAGGGTGATCAGGCGAGCACGGCGTTGCATGAAGGGCGCCGGTTGTTGAAGCGCGGGCAGGCAGACAAAGCACTCATTCAATTACGTAACGCGCTCAACCTTTACACGACCGCCAAAAACAATAGCGGCATGGCAGCGGCCCATAATGAGATTGGCGATCTCTACATGCGACAAGGGCAGTATCAGATCGCGCTCGACCACTACCAGAAAGCGTTCGATGGATTTTTCGCCGGCAATCCAAAGCAGGACGCCGTGACGTCGGGTGTTGCCTCAGCGGCTGCCCCCGCGGCCGTAACAACTGCGGCGTCCGCGGCTGCGTCTATTGCTGACGACAAGTACAACGCTAACCTGATGCTCGCAAAGATCGGCGACGTGAATTTCCGTTTGGGAAAAACAGCGGATGCGCGAGCGGCATATACCCGGATGGCGGTGCAAAAACCTGAAGGCGCCGCGTCGAAGGTGGGCAGAAGATTTGGCGGCTTGAGCGCGATCACCGGCGCGATTTCTACCGGAAGAGTAGATGTGGCCGCGCCCACAAGCGCTCTGACGGTTGCGCTCGAAGCAAAGAAAGAGCTCGAGCAGTATCGCGTGTCGATCGTCTATTCGAGCTACGAACTGGGACTGGGCCGTCTCGCATACGCCGACAACGATCTGGAAGAAGCGAAGAAGCACTTCACTAACGCTCTGGAAGCATCCGGCAGCTCGCTTGCGGGAATTGCAAAACTCGGACAGGTCCGCCGCTTTCGCGCTGCCGCACGCACGAGCCTCGGCGACGTTGCGCTCAGGCAAGGGAAGTTCAAAGATGCCTCCAAGTTTTACAACGACGCGAAGAAAGGTGCGCAGGAAGACAAGCGTTTAGATTTGATGTGGCCGGCGCAACGCGGTCTCGGAAAGAGTCTCTGGTTACAGGCGGCACAGGAAAAAGATCCTAAGAAAGGGTTGGGATTACGCGAGCAAGCTGTTGCCAATTACCGCGAATCACTCGGCACGATCGAGACGTTGCGACAGGGAAGTTTGCGAGCTGATGAGTCGCGAACAACATTTCTCGCTTCGATTAAAGATGTTTTCGATGAGGCAGCAGCAGCAAATGCGGCACTCGCGCTCCTGTCGACGCCATCAGCCACCGATCCACTCAGCGGCAAAGCACTCGAATACGCGAGCGAAGCCTTTCGCATCAACGAACAATCGCGAGCCCGTTCGCTGCTGGACATGCTACACGAGACTGACGCCGCGATCACCGAAGGTGTTCCAGCAGAGTTGCTGAAACGGAAACAGGAGAACCTCGATCGCCAACAGGAAATCGCCGACATCCTTACCGGAGTAAACATCTCGACCGAGGAGATCAAAAAGAAACCCGCAGAGCTCGATGCAGATCTCGAGAAGTTACAGGCGGAATTTGAAGAGATCGAGAACCAGATCCGCACTGCGAGTCCGCGTTATGCGACGTTGACTGCCAACAAGCCGTTGAGCCTCGCAGAAGTTCAGCAAAACGTTCTCGACGATCAAACAGTGCTGGTTGAGTACGCTTTACAACCAGACGACTCGTATCTCTTTGCCGTCAGTAAAACCGCGGTAAATCTCTTCAAGCTTCCGCCGCGCGCCAACATCGAAAAGCTTGCGATGGACCTGCGAGCGCAGTTGATCCCGTCGAAGCTCCAGCGCCGCATCGTCGGCATCGACGTAGCCGAAGCAAACCGCGGCCTCGGCGTCGCTACGACAGCGCCGGAAGATGTTGCTCCGTTCATCGCGGCAGCCAACGGGCTCTACAAAGTCGTGCTTGAACCCGCCGCAGCAATGATCGGAGAGAAGCGCGTGATGGTCGTCGCGGACGGCGCCCTCAACTACATTCCATTCGAGGTCCTGCTCAAGACTCCTGACAGCGGTGATTTCTCATCGTTGGGATACCTGGTCAAGACAAACGAAATCATTTACGCACCATCGGCGTCCGTAGTCGGCGCAATCAAGCAGCAACGTACGAAGAACGCCAGCAAGGCGATGCTGATCATCGCTGACCCGGTGTTCAACTCGAACGACGCGCGCGCGCAGAAGAGGACAGCCGCGCCTGCGGGGGACGCTGAAGTCCGCGGTCTCGGTATTCAAAGCGCGCTGACAGACGTCAGCGGATCCACTCCACCCGCGCCGCCGGCGCAGATGGAAGGACTGCCGCTCGCACGACTCAACGGCACGCGCATCGAAGCCGACCAGATCTCCAAGCTTGCCAAAGCCTCGGGCGGCCAGGCAGACGTTTGGCTCGATCTGGAGGCAAACGAAGACAATCTCGGCACGCGTGATGTCACGAAGTACCGGATCATTCACGTAGCCACGCACGGCTTGCTGAACGCAGAGCGCCCACAGTTCACGGGCGTGGTCTTGTCGCTTGTTGGCAACAAGACAGACGACGGCTTCGTGCGCACGGATGAAGTCTTCAACCTGCGCCTCGGCTCGCCTCTCGTGATGCTTTCGGCCTGCGAAACAGGCCTCGGCAAAGAGAAGCGTGGCGAGGGCGTGATGGGACTCACGCGCGCTTTTATGTATGCCGGTGCGCCGACTGTCGGCGTCAGTCTCTGGTCGGTTGCAGACAAGTCTACGGCCGATCTGATGACAGACTTCTACAAACGGCTTTTAAGCACAGGCGAAGGCACCACCTCCTCGAGCGCGCTCCGTGGCGCGCAGTTAGCGATGATTTCCGGCAAGCGATACAGCGCACCGTTCTATTGGGCGCCGTTCGTACTCGTCGGCGACTGGAATTAAGCCGCAAATACTTAGGCCACAAAAAGGCACAAAAAGCACAAAGGAGCTATGTTGCTCGTTGAGCTTTAGTGAGTTTTTGTGGCTGTGGTTTTCTACGCTTCAGTTTGTAAACACCACCTAACCCACTCAATAACAACAACACACTCGTCGGCTCGGGAATCGACGCGGTATCGATGCTCGTTCCTTCCACGACGATGTTGTCGATGCGATTGTTACCTGTCGACGAAGTCGCGCCATTAAAGACAATCCGGAACGCGGCGTTCGGGTTATTGTTCAATCCCGCAATCGCAGCAAGACTGAACACAATCGGCACCGAGCCAAACGCCGTCGCAGGCACGTACGGTGAGCCGAAGTCGATAAACGAGACTCCATCCAGACTGTACTGGAACTGATTGCTGTTGAATCCGGTGCTGGTTCCCTGGGTTGCAAAACTGACGACAATATTCGAAAACCCGACCGTGCTGACGTTGAAGGTGATGTTTCGACCGTTGTTCGCGGTGCCGGTCCCACCTTGTAAGGAAAGGCCCTGTCCGGCCGCATCTCCCAGACGGGCGTTATTGGTTGTTCCCGCCGCAAACGAGACGTTTAAGGCGTTGATGGTAGTTGTCAGTGTTCCACTCCCGTGGTCCACGTTGAGATTTGAATCGTTGAAATTCCAGATTGCCAGCTCGTCGGCCATCGCCGCCTGAGACGCGGCAAGGAAGAGCAAGACAGCGCAGATGAGGTTGAAAGGAATTCGTCTCTTCAGACGAAAATCCGGCGTAATAAACATACACGTTCTCCTTTGAATGAGGTTTTTGGACACACGTGGTCCATCCGGAGAAAGCAGGAGAATCTGTTTTCAGAGACTCGTGAGGCTCGTCGGTAAGTTAGGCCAGGCTTTGAGGACAGCCCGAGCTTTCTCGTTAGCGAAACGCACAATAAGCCGATTCTGTTTGCTCGTCAATAGGGAATTCTGCCATTCTTATAACGCAGCACGAAGATCACAGAGGAAACGAGCTATGGGAAACAGCTTTTTCAAAATCGACAACTACGCGACACTCGAGAACCTTCTGACAGACTCGACGAAGCGGCCCGTCATCGTCTTCAAACACAGCAACGCCTGCTCGATCAGCGCGCGCGCGTACCGCGAGATGGAGAAGGTCGACGGCGTTAACATCGTGGAGGTACAGTCAGCGCGTGATGTATCGCACGAGCTTGCGAACCGGACGGGCGTTCGCCACGAAACCCCGCAGGTAATTATCCTGCGCGACGGCAAAGCAGTCTGGAATGCATCGCATTTCGACGTCACAGCGGCCGACGTGAAGAGAGCTGTTGAATCGAACAGCTAACCCGGAGATGGAACAACGCGGTCCGGCGATTGAGCCGAGAGAAATCAAGCAAGTCGACGATTTAACCGTCAGCATCGTCTGGGGCGACGAGCGAGGCTGTACTTATCGAGCTGCTGACTTGAGACGTTCCTGCCCGTGCGCTCAATGCGTCAATGAATGGACGGGAGAACGCGTGTTGAAGCCCGACAGTATTTCTGAGAAGATTGAAATCCGCGACATCAGCATCGTCGGGCGTTATGCGCTCAACTTTCGCTGGAGCGACGGTCACGAAACGGGAATTTACAGTTTTCGATACCTGCGTGAACTCTGTGAGAGTCAGGATTTGGAATCATGAACGAACGCGATTTCTTTAACGAGAAAGAAGAAGTAAAAAAGGCGACGTATAGCTGTCCTCACTGCCGCGAGCGTGCGGAATACGACGTCCGCTGGTTGAAGCGAACGAAGAAGCCACAGCCGCCGCGCGGAGCGAACGAGCAGGATCGGGCGCGCTTCCAGAAGTCGCGCGACTACCTGGTTAGGATTGACGACATGCTCGCGTGCCGGAATGCTCGGTGTCGAAGGCGTTTTGAGATTCCGAGCTCGCAATCAGTCGTCTTTATTTAACCTGCGCAGATCAAACAAAAAACCGACAGTCGTCGGATTCAAATTACAAAGATCAAAGATAAACAGTAGAAATTGTTAGAGATCCGGGTGGCGTGTGCGTTGCAGTGGTGCATCAGCGCATGATTGACACTCAGGAATTCGCCGGCGCGCGCAAAACCAATACTTCGTTTCTGACCCCTTTTGAGCGTCGACTCGCCCCACGGGTGCTTCCGCGCATTCCTTCCTGGTTGGAGACGTACCACTTAACCATGCTGACGCTCGTTTGGTCGGCGCTAATACTGCTTTTTTCTTACTGGGCCGCGCACGACTTGCGCTGGCTCTGGGGCGTGTCGGCGATGATTGCCATGCAATACGTCACCGATCATTACGACGGAAAGATCGGGAAGTATCGAGGCACCGGTTTGGTCAGGTGGGGCTATTACATGGATCACCTGCTTGACTACTTTTTTCTCAGTTCGGTCATTATCGGATATGCATTCATTCTTCCTGAACGGTCGCACTTGCAAGTCCTGATACTCCTGGCGATCTGTTCCGGTTATGAGGTCAGTACGTTCCTGGCGTTTTCCACTACCGATCGTTTCAAGATTAGTTATCTCAAGTTTGGTCCGACCGAATTTCGTCTCGCGCTCATCATCATTAACGGCCTGCTGGTGCAGTACGGCACGCGTCCGATGATTAACGGGTTGAAATACGTGAACATCGGTGGGGCAATCGGTCTCGCCGTGATGATTTACCACGCTCACAAGCAGATTTGGGCGCTCGATATGGAGCAGAAACACGCCCAACTCGTATCGAAATCGGAGTCACTGTCTGGGTAATCCCGTTTTTGGGTGTACGGTTTGCGACCGTCGCTACACCGAATAAGTCGTCGGCAGAAAAATTATTTGCAGGAAGTGGCCCTTTTTTCTTCCGGCGTGCGCGTTAGCTGATGTGGCCTCTTCTTTGCAAGAGCAATCGCGTCCAGCGTTCTAGATTTACTAATTTTGGGAACTGTGTGGCGAGAAATTCGTTGGATACATATCAGATTCAAACGAACTCGAAAATGGCAATGTCAGAGAAGAAACAAATCAAAATCGTTAAGAAGGGCGAGAAGACCCGTCCAATCGTTAAGGTAAAAGCAGCTTCCGCACGTGAGACGGCGCGCGACATGGTGGAGACCGTGACTAACTGGGTCACGGAGTTTCAGCAAAAACGCCGCGTTGAGACGACGAATGCGTTGAGAATGCTTTCCAAGACGCCGCGGGGTAGCGAAGCCTAATCCAATTCAATTAGAACGCCGGAAGGAAACCACGGCGCGAGACGGCTTCAGCCATCTCGCGCCGGTTTTCTTTTGCGCGCCGGTTTTCTTTTGCGTGGTGGTTCCTTCCGTAGGGTTTTCTTTCTTAGCCTGCGAAGCAGGCGTAAGCATAAAGCCTGGAGGCGCGAGCCCCAGGATCACGCGCAATAAAAATGACGAGAGCCCGTGAAACGGGCGACAGCGTTTCATCTTTTGCGTATTGATCCGTTGACAGTCGATTTCCGCTGGCGCTAGCATCGCGCGTGATCCAGACAACTGAGTGGAGGCTGAGTTATGGTGAGAAGGAGTTCTCCACGAAAGGGAAAACGTCAGCCGGCGCGTCCTGTGTTCGACAGCATTCGCAAGCCTGGTGCGCCTCCTGGCCATCCGATCGCGCACGCAAAACCTGATGAGGTCGCGCGCCCGGCGCGTCGTAAGGCCAAACACAAGCGACGCCCTGAAACAACAGAAGAGGATGCCTGAATTAACTAAAACAGACGACTACGCAATCGCACAGAACTTTCTCGCCCGCGCAGCCGAGTATCTCGTGGGCGACTACTTACCCAAGATTGAGCGCTGTCTCGAAAACCTGAGCGACGAGCAGATCTGGTGGCGTGCGAACGAAGAATCGAACAGCATCGGCAACCTCATCCTCCATCTCTGCGGCAACGCGCGGCAGTGGATCGTGTGTGGTGTCGGCTCCGCCCCTGATGCGCGCAACCGCGACGCTGAATTCGAAC
>DATHTI010000215.1:0-3391 GCA_035463335.1 Pyrinomonadaceae bacterium
ACGGCATAGTAGCCGGCGATCTCGAGACCGAGAATTATTATGATGATGAATAAATGTGACGACGCCCGGTTTTTCATCTTCTTTTAGCCACGGATTGTACGGCTGAAGGCGGAGTGCCTTTGAAATATCCAAGGTCTTTCGCTTTCAAGACGAGCGCCGCTGCAATCGGCGCAGCCGATCTCGAGCCGTAACCTCCACCTTCGACGATCACTGCGATGGCGAGCTGTGGTCTCTCGAGTGGTGCGATGCAGAGAAACCAGCCGTCGATGCGCGGGTTCTCGTTGTCCATGATCACTTCGTCGTACTCGCGAATGATGTTGCCCTTGTTGTCCTTCTCGATCCTGTGTCGCGTCTTTGGCTCGCCCGTCTTCGGATCGTAAACCGGGACGACTTTCTGCGCCGTTCCGGTCTTGCCACCCGTGTTGATGCCCGCTGCTTTGACTGGTCCAAACACGCCGCGCGCCGTACCACTCGCGCCACCGGTCACGAGTCCCATGATCTGCCGCATCCGGGCCGCCGTCGCAGGCGTCGTTACCTGATTGAACGGCTGCGGCGCGACGTTCATTTCTATGCGCGGCTTCATCAGCTTGCCTTCCATGTTGCCAATCGCCGCGGCCGCAAGCGCCATCTGAAGCGGCGTCATCTGTCCGGCGTAACCCTGTCCGTAACCGATCAAAGCCAGATCGTATCTGGTGACTTGTTTTCCAGTTACGATCGTCGCTTCTCTCGGCGCGAGCGCACGCTTCACTGCATCCGTACTCGCATCCCAGATCTGCGGCTGCTTGCGACCACGTAACGCCTCGGACGGTGTGTCGTAAGAACCGATGCCCAGCAATTGCGCGGCCCGTTTTATTCTTTCCGCGCCGAGTTTTACACCCATCTGCGCGAAGTACTGGTTACACGAAACCTCATACGCGTGATCGATCCCGATCTTGCCGTGTACTTCCGCTGGTCCAGCATCGTCGAAGATCACGTTCGCGCCCGGCGCTGCATAGTAACCGCCGCCACTGCACACGAACTCCGTGTCCTGCTCACCGGCGATAAAAGCCGCCGTCATGGTCACGGTTTTGAATGTCGATCCGGGAATGTAGTAAGCACCGAGCGCACGACTTACGAGTGGCTTGTCACGTTCGTTCGCTTCGAGACGAATCCACGTGGCTTCGTCATCGACTTCTGCGAGGCTGTACGACGGCTCACTGTACATTGCAAGCACGTCGCCAGTCTGCGGATTGAGTATGACAACGGCGCCATGTTTCCCCTTCAACTGATCGACAGCAGCCTGTTGCAGCGCGCGATCGATCGTGAGACGCACATCCTGATTGCCTCTGAATTCGACCTCTCTGCCCTTAACTACTTCGAGGGCTTCCGGCAGCACGCCGCTCTCGACACCAAAAAGCGCACGCTCCAATCCCGGATCGCCGCGGTCCGATCCGAAGATATGGGCCATGGCCTTGTCCATCGGGTATTCACGCTTGATGTTGCCGCTGGAATCGCGTTTGTAATAAGCGAGTGGCTGGTCCACGCGACCGCTGCGATCGAAGATCCAGCCGCGCAAGGTCGACTCAGAAAGACGACGGCCGCGCAGATCTTTGTAGCTCAGTTGTTGAAACTTCTCGTTCTTCTCGGAAGCGTAGTGGGCCCAGTAAATATGAAATGAAAACAGTCCGATCGAGAGCAGGACGAAGAGGTAGCGAAGCGCGCGCAGGCCACGATTAGTCGAATGCGAGCCGAGTCGTTTTCTGACTTCTTTCGGCAGGTCTTCGGGAATCGGTTGCGTTGTTTGGCGTCGACTGCGAAGCAGACCGAGCAGCAGGAGCAGAATTATGAGCCCAAAGCCGCCAACGTAGATCAATGTGAACAGCGCCGGCGTTCGCTCAGGCACATGCGGAGTGGGAATGGGAGAAGGTGTGGGAGTTTGTAAGAGAAGTAGAAGTAATGTGACCAGGTTCATCCAGTTCGCTACTCACTTTTACGCAGTCGTACTTCTACATCTCCAAAGCCAACTACATCACCGTCTTCAATCAATCGGGATTCGCCGTAGGAGATACGTCGCCCGTTGAGATAAGTGCCGTTAGTCGAGCCTGTATCAGCGACGAGGAGAGTGCCTTCGGCAGTCATCAAAAGTGCTGCATGGATCTTTGAGACGCTTGTATCGTTCAGAGTTAAATCGTTGTCGGAAGCGCGCCCGACGTTGAGTCTGCGGCCACCCGGTTTGAAGATTAACGGGAACTCACGCGTGCCGCCGGGCAGAGTGACGCGCGCGATCACCTGAATGTCGGGCATCGGCGGCGCTGCGCCGGGAATCGGCACGCCCAGTTTTGCCGCGCGCATCTCTTCATCCTGCCGCCGAAGATCGTCTTCAAAATCGCCAAAGTTTGGATCGACGGATATTCCGGTCGTGAAAATGTCGACTTCAGCTTCGACATCGACAGGGGCGAGTGTGCGATAACGATGATCGTTGATGTGATCGATAGCGGCGGCGAGCACTTCGTTCTTCAGATCGCCGAGTATCTCCGGCGGCGCTTCTGAATGCGTGCCCCACTCGACTTTCAGCACCAGGTGATGAGGCGCGATCCGTCCTTTCTTCCCCTCGTCGCGCACTCTTTCATCGATAAGCCGCTTCATGCGCTCGATGAGTTTGGAAGTGGTGAGCCCGCTGCGCGGCTCGACGGTGCGGCCGAGCTTGCGATCGACGACGCCGCCCATTCCTTCAAGGACGCGACGCAGGAGGCGTTCTGGCAATGCTTCCTCGCGCTTCTTTTTTACAGTCTGCTCATCCCTGAGCTTGTCTGCCGGATCGTCAGCGTCAGTCATGAATAACCAATACGAGTTTTCTCGCTAGCGGTTCATGACGCATTTTATCCGAAAAGCCACAAAGAAGCACAAAAGGCACAAAAGGATGTTAACTAACCCTTTTGTGTCTCTTGTGCTTTTTGTGGGCTGGTTAGAATATCAGCTTGACTGAGAAGCGCATTGTGCGTGGGCCGCCGAAGCTGTAGAACGACGGGAAGCCACCACCCGTCAGACCGCGGCCGCTCATCGATGTCGATTGTCCGAAAGCGAGATTCTGGCGGAGCGGAGTGCTCAATACGAGATCGTTTCCGGACGGATCTTCGAAGTTCGGATGATTGAAAAGATTGAACGAGTCTGCCTGGATTTGTAACGCAACCGTTTCGCTAAAATTAAACTTCCGGTGCAGTGCCATGTCTACCTGATACAGCGGAAAGCCTCGCTGGCTGACGTCTTGTTGCAGGTAGGCAGATCCGAATGAAGTCGGAAACATGGTTACGAATTTCAATGGTCTTGCCGATCGAGCGTTGAAGATCGAGTTGAGGGCCCAGTTGCGGAATAGCTTGTTGCCGATGCCCATCTTGAACGGCGCCGGCAACTC
>DATHTI010000216.1:0-15432 GCA_035463335.1 Pyrinomonadaceae bacterium
CATCGTGCCGCAGAAGGATGACAGCGGCTGCGTCTTTGGGCGTGTTTGTTACGGGTCGTTCAGACATTACCTATAGCGGAATCGCTCGCCATCGCCGGGACCCCACGGCACGCCGCGCATGTGGTAACCGCCTTCTTCCCAGAAGCCCGCTTGATCGTGTTCAAGGAAGCGCACGCCCTTAACCCACTTCGCTGACTTCCACGCATAAAGCTGCGGGATGATCAAACGCACTGGTCCACCGTGCTCGGGCGGGATCGGCTGGCCGTCGTGGGCCCATGCGAAGAGCGAGTCTTCGTTCAGAAAATATTCAATCGGAACGTTGGTGGTCCAACCGTAGTCGTAGGCGAGTGCTAAAACAAATTTCGCTTCGGGCTTCACGCCTGCCAGTCGCGCGATCTCACGCGTCGATACACCGCTCCAGATGTTGTCGAGACGCGACCAGCGCGTCACGCAGTGAAAGTCAGCATAGACGCGCACCGCCGGAAGCTGCATAAATTCATCGAGCGACCAGCTCAGTGAGTTCTCGACGAGTCCCTCAACTTCAAAACTCCAGGTTTCGAGATTGATGTCGGGCGTTCCGTGGGCGTCGAGCACGGGCCACTTCTTGGTGCGTGATTGTCCCGGCGGCATGCGCTTCTCACGGCGCGTGTCAGGACTGATGATGATCTCCGGATCGGCGATCTCTTCGGGCTTACGCGGATCCGTAGTCTGGTATTTCGGATCCTGGAATAGATTGTTAAGAAAGCTCATAAAAACCAGCCGCGGATGAACGCAGATGAACGCGGATTATTTCCTGCCTTTTCGTTCCGCGAGCGCGATCAATTCTTCCGGCATCCATTTGCCGACGCCTTTCGCAACGGCGTCGTCGATACCCACAGTTCGGTCGTGCCACTCGTCACGGTCTCCTTCGGGGCCGCGCTCGCGCTCGTAGTTTTCAGTTTGCTCGAGACTGATCACGATCCCTTCTATCACTTCCTTCCAGTCCTGAAACTGAATGCCGCGTCGCACGATCGGAAGTCCGGCTGTCCAGTCTTCTTCGGGCGCGCGTGCGTCCTGCTCGGGAATCGTCAGGTTGTACAGTGGTGGAAACTCGGAGCCGGAAAAATCCTTGAGCAACTGCTCCTTCACTTGTTTGTACGACCAGTCGGCGTGCTCCTGTCGCAAAGACTGCGCACGACGAAAAATGTCTGCGACAGAGGATTGCTTAGCCATATCAGTTCCTCGATCTGTGTAATCTGTGGCTAAAAAACACCACCACCAGTAACGTTGTTGTAATTAGGGCTGACAACAAACAGTACTGGCAAAACTCGCGAATGACAAAAGCCTGTAAGTAGATTAACCACAAACTCACCATAAACATCAGTATCACAAGGACGCCCAAAAGCTTGCCCACCTTGGGATAACCGAAGAGCGTGAGAATGGCGAGACTGAAAACGGCAAAATACGCGGCCGCGCCAATCGCAGCCAGCGGAATCCCCGCCACCACCGCGTATGGACTACTCAAAACAGCCGAGCAGCCCGAGATGATCGTGCAGCGGACACTTTGTCCCGTGACGTGTTCGATCGTGAGGTAAAGCGCGTCGGCAAGTCCGACCAGTGAAAGCAGCGCGGCGACGACGTAAAGCTTCTTCATCTACCACTTCGCAACTCGTTCTGAATCACAACGCGCAGCTTCTCAGCCGGTAAATTCTCGAACGGCACTTCGCGGCCGTTAATGAAGACGGTCGGAGTGCCCTTCACGCCGAGTGAGTGCCCGCGCTTGCCGTCCGCAAAAATTCGCTGTGCCACAAGGTCGCCGTTCATGTCGCGTTTGTAACGCTCAACATCGAGACCGATCCGTTTAGCATACCCTTCAAAGATCGGCCGTACGTCAAACTCTTTTTTCCAGGTGTTCTGATTTTCGTAGAGCAGCTTGTGCATCTGCCAAAACTTGCCCTGTAAGCCTGCAGCTTCAGCGGCTGACGCAGCCGTCAGCGCGTGCTGGTGCGTCGGCACGAGTGGAAACTCGCGGAAAGTGATCTGCAGCTTATCGCCAAACTCCTCGTGCATCTGTTCGAGTATCGGGTGGAACATGCTACACGGCGGACACTCGAAATCACCAAACTCTTCGAGCTTGACGGGCGCATCCGCTGGTCCAAGCACGTGCGCAGGCTCTGCTCCCGGAACGCCCTGATTGACGGGCGGCCTTTGCTGTGCCACGGGCGAACCCTGTGACGCGGCGGGCGACTGCGCTATGGGAGTTGCCGGCGAAGCGGGTATGGTCCGCGTTAAGTACCATGCACTGCCGAGCGCGGCGCCGAGAACGACGAGGATGATGATGAAAGGTAATATTCGCTTCATATATTTAGAGGACGAATCAAACTGCGGCCGCCACCGTAGCAGCCAGCGAGCGGAAAATATCGCGCCCGTCACTTGAGCCGAGCAACTCCTCACACGCGCGTTCCGGATGCGGCATTAGCCCCACGACATTTCGTTCGCGATTACAAATTCCCGCGATGTTGTCACGCGAGCCGTTTGGATTAGCGGCGTCAGTGACGGTGCCGTCTTTTTCGCAGTAGCGAAAGACGATGCGATCTTCTCGTTGGAGCTCCGCGAGCGTGTTGTCGTCGCAGATGTAGTTTCCTTCAGCGTGAGCGATCGGGATCCGCAGCACAGTGCCGCGCGTCAGCTCGTTGGTAAAAGGACTGTCAGACGTTTCCACGCGAACGTAAATGTGTTCGCAGATGAAATGCAGATCGCGGTTGCGAATCAAAGCGCCCGGCAGCAGTCCGGCTTCGCAGAGAATCTGAAAACCGTTGCAGATGCCGAGCACGAAGCGACCGCTCTCTGCAAACTTTTTGACCGAATTCATCACGGGCGAGAAGCGCGCGAGGGCGCCGGCCCGGAGATAATCGCCGTAAGAAAAACCGCCGGGCAGGATCACCGCGTCGTAAGTCGACAGATCTGTTTCGCGGTGCCAGATGAAGTCGACCGGCTGTCCCACGTGTTTTGAGATCACGTGATAGGCATCGTGGTCGCAATTCGATCCGGGAAAAACGATAACTCCGAATTTCACGCTTCAATCTCCACGCGGTAGTCTTCGATTATAGGGTTGGAAAGGACTTCGCGCGCCATTTTCTCGATTGACTCGCGGGCGCTTTGATCATCCATCGAGCCGTCGAGCGAAATCTCGAAGTATTTCCCCTGCCGCACGTCGGAAATGCCCGAGAAGCCGAGTAGCTCGACCGAATGTTGGATGGCTTTTCCCTGCGGATCGAGCACTCCGGATTTAAGGTTCACGTAAACTTTGGCTTTCATCTGTTTTCGTCTTTTAACGGCCTCGCGATCAACAAAGCGTTGCCTAAAAAGCAGTTGTTGGAATACTATCTCCCGCTCGAAGACCTGTCGCGCCCAGAATCAAAACCCTTTCTTACAGGAGAAACTTATAATGCAAAACCCGCCGCCCGTCCAAACGGCCCCCGCTAAATCAAGTACCGGGCTAGACGAAAACATTGCTGCCTTGCTCTCGTACGTGTTTGGTTGGCTTTCGGGGTTGATTTTCTTCCTGATTGAAAAAGACAGCCGGCTGGTTCGCTTTCATGCGATGCAGTCGTTGTTGTTCAATGTTCTGTTTGGCGTCCTGGCCATCGCGCTTTGGGTCGTGCTGTTTATTGGATTCCTGATTGCCAGCCAGATTTCAGGTGCTTTGACAACGCTACTGAGTTTGGTCTCAGTGTTGATCTGGGTAGTGCTTTTCATAGCCATCGTGGTTGGCTGGATAATGTGCCTGATCAAGGCGTTCCAGGGCCAATATTTCAAGCTGCCCGTGATCGGGAATTTCGCGGAAAAATTCTCCGCCAAGTAACTAAATAAGACCCAGTCGCCCATAAATCGCATCAACATTGCGCAGGTAGTGATCGAGCGAGAAGATCCGCTCGATCTCTTCACCTGAGAGTTGTGATTTCACGTCTTCGTCTGCCTTCACCAGCTCCTGAAAATCACGATCCTCATCCCAAACTCTCATCGCATTGCGCAGCACATACTCATACGCCGTCTCGCGAGACAGTCCTTTATTAGTCAGCGCGAGCAGCAGTTGACCACTGAAGATCAGGCCCTTTGTCGCGCGGAGATTTTCCAGCATTCTCTCGGGATAGACCACGAGCCCGTCAATCAACCCGATCGCCTTTTGCAGAATGTAATCGAGCCCGATACTCGAATCCGGCAACACGACGCGCTCTGCGGACGAGTGTGAAATGTCGCGCTCGTGCCACAACGCGACATTCTCCAGCCCGACGATGCTGTTCGCGCGGATCACTCGTGCAATACCGCAGATGCGCTCCGAAATGATCGGATTGCGCTTGTGTGGCATCGCGCTCGAGCCTTTCTGCCCTTTCGTGAAACGCTCCTGCGCTTCGCGAACCTCCGTGCGCTGCCAGTGGCGAATATTCAGCGCAAACTTGTCTAACGACGACGCAATGATCGCGAGTGTCGTTAAGTATTCAGCGTAGATGTCACGCTGGATCACCTGCGTCGATACCGGCGCGGCCTTCAATCCAAGTCGCGCGCAAACCTGTTCTTCAACCACCGGATCGAGATGCGCAAACGCGCCGACTGCGCCGCTGATCTTTCCTACTGCAACCGCTTCACCAGCACGCAGCAAGCGCTCACGATTACGCCGCATCTCGTCGAACCAGAGCGCGAACGTTAAGCCAAACGACGTCGGCTCCGCGTGAATGCCGTGCGTGCGCCCGACTTGCGGAGTGTTCTTAAACTCGAGCGCGCGACGTTTCAGTGTCTCGATCAACTGATCGACTTTTTTCAGCAGGATCTCGGCTGCGTCACGCAGCAGGAGAGCATTCGCAGTGTCAACAACGTCTGATGACGTAAGGCCGTAATGAACAAAACGGCTCGCTTCACCGATCGACTCCGCAAGGTTCGTCGTAAACGCGATGACGTCGTGATTCGTCGTTTTCTCGATCTCGTTGATGCGCTCGACGGAAAACTGCGCGCGCTCTTTGATCTGTCCCAAAGCATCGCGCGGAATCGTGCCCATCTCGGCATGGACCTCGCACACAGCGATCTCCACGTCGAGCCATTTCTGAAACTTGTTTTGCTCTGACCAGAGCGCGCCCATCTCGGGCAAGGTGTAACGATCGATCATTATCTCTTCACTGAAGTGCGGTGGAATTTACAAAGTAGCGCGCCAGTCGCCACCGCCCATTCTCTTCTATTAATGTAAAAGTCTCCATCCCATCGCCGCGCTCGAAACGTGTTTGATAAGTCAGAATGTACACGTGGCCTTTCAGCACGCCACCCGAATTCTGCTGCTCAGTCGCCGAATGAAGCGCGCGCGATTCCAATTTACCGAGCTTCGTGTGCAGAGTCTTGAACACCTGGTTTGACTGTTCGAGCGTCACGTCTTTTTTCCAAAGATCCGACGACTCGTTGTAAATCAACTCGTAACGCTCCTGTGCGATATTTTCACCGACACTTGCGATCACTTCGTTTACTTCGTTCGGCACACGGCCACGCTCCGCGTCCTGCCGGCAGGCTGAGACAGTTAAACTCGATAAAATGATTAGGAAAAACGAAAGGCAATGCACAGAGAAGCGAATCATACCTCGATCCAGGGCGTCGGCTCCTTCGGATAGGAGAGACTGACCTCGGTGAAGCCAACAAAGAGCGGCGCGCGTTCCTGCAACGCGACTTCGGCGTTGATCTTGGCCAGGTATGGATTGTTTGCGCGTTGTGAAAGGTGGGCCAGCACAAGGTATTTCGCGCAGCCGTCAAAGCCCTTGCGAATCCAGTCGGCGAGATCTTCGTTTGAAAGGTGTCCCAAACGAGACAGGATACGTTGCTTCAGCTCCCAGGGATAATTATCGCAAGCCTTGAGCATGTCGCGGCTGTGATTTGATTCGATCACGATAGCCGCGCAGCCACGGAGACGTTCGGTGACGAGCGTCGTGATGTGACCAAAGTCCATTACGGTCGCGATCTTCACGCCGTGGTGCGTGGCAGTGAAACCGAAGTTGTCGACAGCGTCGTGTGGAATCGTGAAGGGATGGAAATCGATCTCGCCGATACGAAAGTCTTTGCTCGACTCGATCTGCTCAACACGATCGCGCAAAGCTTTGGCGCGCCGGCGCGGCTCGTCGTTAGTGACGTTAAAGCGCTCGCCCACGTAAGCGTCAAGCGTTTTTCCCGAGATATAAACAGGACAATCGAGGGAGTTGAGTAGCACGCGTAAACCGCCGGCATGGTCGCCGTGTTCGTGCGTAACGAGCACCGCATCGAGACGTTGCGCATCTTCGCCAACCATTGCGAGACGGCGCGTGATCTCTTTTGCACTCAATCCGGCGTCGACAAGTACGCGTGTGTTGCCGGCAACGATCAGGACCGCGTTACCAGTTGAGCCACTGCCAAGAACGGTAAGTTTCATTCAGCCACAAAAAGGCACAAAAAGCACAAAATGTAGAAGGCATTCTAACGTGAATGCACTATATCAAACGTTATGTGCCTTTTGCGCCTTTTTGTGGCTAAATTTCTAATCGGGATCGATCGACTTTGAAGCCGTTGAGATTACCGAGGACGCCGAGCGCGATTGTTTCCGATTTGAAATACGTGTGCGCGACTTCCTGAAGCTCCTCGACAGTCGTGTTGCGGATCTTCTCGATCACTTCGTCAGGTGAGATGCGACGACCGTGAATGATCTCCTGTCGCGCGAGGGTTCCGGCGCGGGCGCTCGACGATTCGAGCCCCAGCAGGATCGACGAGATGGCCTGGTCCTTGGCGATGCGCAGCTCTTCATCAGTCACGCTGTTGCGTACAACCTCACGTAACCCACGCAGCGAGAGCTCTAAAACCTCATCGAGATACTCGGGAGACGTTCCCGCATAAATGTTGAAAACGCCGACATCCGAAAACGCGCTTCCCGCAGCGCCGACTGAATACGCGAGACCGCGCTCTTCACGAATCTCCTGCCACAGGCGACTCGACGTTCCACCACCAATCACCGAGGCCAGCAGGCTTGCGGCATAACGATCGTTGCTGGTCGCGTGCGGCCAGGGCGTCGCCACTACCAGGTGCGCCTGTTCGAGCTCGCTCTTCTGCTCGATCAGGATCGGCGCGGCCGGTCGTGGCCTGCCATATTCAAGTCCTTGCGGCCGGATGCCGGCGCCACTTTCACAACCATCAAACGCCTGCCCGACCAGCTCGACGAGCCGCTTGTGATCAACATTTCCAGCCGCCGCGACGACCAGATTGTTGTAATTGAACTCGCGCGCGTGAAAACCAACGGTAGTTTTGTGATCGAAAGTCGGTACAGTTTCCCTCGTGCCTTCGATCGGGCGGCCAAGCGGCTGATTCGGGAAATAAGCGGCATTGAAAAGCTCTCCGAGCAGCTCGTCAGGCGTGTCCTCGACCATTTTCATCTCTTCGAGGATGACTTTTTGCTCGCGTTCGAGGTCTTCCTGCTCAAAACGGGGGTGCGAAACGAGGTCCGCGAGTAAATCTACGGCCTGTGGAAGTGCTGTATCCGCAACCTTTGTAGTGAATCCCGTCATCTCATGGGTCGTATAGGCATCCAGGTTCCCGCCCAGACGGTCAGTTTCAATGGCAATATCCCTGGCACTCCGGTGCTGGGTGCCTTTGAAGACAGCGTGCTCGATAAAGTGGCAGATTCCGTTTAATTCGGGTGATTCGTGGCGCGATCCCCGGCGGACCCAGATCCCGGTCGTCACGGACCTGAGGCCCGGCATATGTTCGGTTAAAACAGCGATTCCGTTGGGGAGTTTTGTAGCTTGAACGTCGTCTATCATTTGTTTCCGGAGACCCAAACAGGAGCGAAATTTCATTGTCTGGTGAAAGGGGTGTTGGATCCTAGCACGCCCCAAAGTGGGGGGCAAATCCCGTATTACGGGCGCCAATTACTTGACAGCTATTTAGGCCGTGGCAGACAATAACGGCTTGTTTTGGGGGTTCCGGGTACGTCTCCTTCCTGAACCAGTTCGCATGTCCATGGCTTCCAATAGGGACTTTGGCCGCGGAGGTCTTTGTCGCATGAGAAGAACATTTGGTTTAAGTTTGTCTCTCATTGCGCTGGTGTCTTTCATCACCAGCGACGCACTCGCAACAGCAGGCTCCAACAAATCACTCGCCACCATCAGCGGAACAGTTCGCGACAACCGTGGTAATCCACTGGCAGGCGCACTTGTGTCGTTGATGCGAGAAGGATTCAAGACGGTCAAGGAAGCACGCACTGATAAGCACGGCAACTTCATCACGAAGGTTCTTCCCGGCCGCTATGGCATCAAGGCGATCGCGAATGGTTTCAGTGAAGTGGTCTTCACGGAAGTCGATGTGAAGGCCCAGCAGGAGCTGGTTTACAAGTTCAATCTTGAGCCAGTTGGTTCCGGCCGAACCTTACCGGAGCGCAGACGGGATCGCGAAGACGTTAAGTGGACGTTGCGATCGGTGCACAATAAACGCTCAATCTTCCAGGCAGACGAAGGCGAAGATGCAACCGTGAAAGCGGTAAGTGAAGCTGAGGCGCAGACTGCCGAAGCCGCGCAGATGGAGAGCGCGCCCGAAGTTCCCGCCACCGAAACAAGTTCAGATTCGAAAGTAAAACCCTACGGCGTTCTGGAAAGCTACTTCGCGAGTAACGCGTATGGCACTTCGTACGTCGGCTTAAACTTCGCAGTCGCAACGCCGATTTCCGAACACGTTGAGTTGATCTTCTCCGGACAGACCGGAATTGGCGACGCGCCCGGGCGTTTCGAAGCAACGTCATTGGTACGCGTCAACGATCGTCATCGTGTTGGCATAACGGCTTCGGGCGCACGTTTCGCAACACCTGTTTGGCTCAACAGGCTCAACGATCAAGCCGATCTTCAAGGGCAGATCTCGCTACGCGCCGTCGATGAGTGGATCGTGCGCGATGGTATCGTGATCGTGATGGGGCTCGACTATTCACGCTTCCTCGGCGCCGGTGGCGCGCACGCGATCACGCCGCGCTTCGGCGTTCAGTATGACGCCAACGCGCGCACACGCGTCAAAGCCGCATTCGCTTCTGGTGGAGACGAAGACGGCATTCAGAGTATTGCGAGTTTCGAAAACGATCAGGTTGTTTTCCGCAGCGAGCCCGTGCGGCCAGTGGCGTTCATCGATGGACAGGCAGTTCTCGAACGCAGTCACCGGCTCGAGTTCGGAGTCGAGAGAGTTTTAGACAACAGCTCAAACGTCGAGGCGACAGCGTTCTTCGATACCACGACGGGACGCGGCGTCGGTTTGTTGAGTGGACCATCGAGTGCGTTCTCGGGTAAGGCCGGCGATGCGTTCATCGACGTTGCGAACCAGCAGGGATCCTCGCGCGGCATTCGCGTCGTCTACACGCGACGTTTGAATCGTGTTTGGACCGCCTCCGCGGGGTACTCTTTTGGTCGAGGTCAGCAACTCTCCGCAGAGGGTTTCGCCAGTCCAGCCGAGCTTTTCGAAAGCGGTATGTTCCAGACGGCGGCGTTCCAGCTAGGCGGTGTGTTCCGCACCGGTACGCAGGTGCGAACGGTGTTGCGGTTCTCTCCGGAAGCCACGGTGTTTGCTATCGATCCTTTTGCGGGTCGATTAGGTGTTTACGATCCATCGTTGAGTATTCAGGTCACACAGGATTTACCGAATTTCGGATTGCCGGTTCGGGCTGAAGCCATTCTCGACGCGCGTAACTTGCTTGACGCGCAAATCAGTAATGAGGGAGAGACGCTGACCATCATCGGCAACAATCGACGGTCTGTTCGTGGTGGAATCTCGGTCAGGTTTTAGGACCAGATGAAGAGAGCAGACCGCTAATCAATCTCGCCCACGCTGTTCTGCTCCCTTCGCTTAAAAAGTCGAGTCTTCCAAATTCTCGGAAATTCCGAAAAGTTGGATTGATCTGCGGAGATCAATCTGCAAATCAGTGAAATCTGTGGCCGGAACATACCTTGCTTGAAAAAGTCGGATCTGCCGATTCTGAAGAATTGGCCGCGTAGTTGAGGTAGCAGTGAACGGTTCGATCATCACAACCAAGACCTGGTTTCTGCTCATTGGCGCAGCGCTTTTGATCAGCGCGGGCGTCCTCAACTTCCGCCAGCGGGCGCTACAGGACACACCTCCGTGGGACGGCGTCGAGTGGGTCGACACTAAAGAAGGTATCGTTGCGAAGAGTATCGAACGCGGTTCCGCAGCCGATCGTGCGTGGCTGCTTCCGGGCGATCGCTTGATCGGAATCAGTCTTGATCCGAACGCCCGGCCTGAGGAGATCGCCTCCGCACGCGACGTGCAGATTTATCTCGAGCAGGCTCGCGTCGGCGGCCAGTTGCATTACCTCACGACGCGGCCCGCCTATTCGCAAGTCGGAGCTTACTGGGCCGATCTCGATCAGCTTGGCGCGCTTCATCGATGGACGCCGCGCGTGCTCTACATCAACCTCATCGGGTTGATCTATCTATTCGTCGGCTTCTTCGTTCTCTTCAAACAAGGCGGGCGCGCACCCTTCGTGCTCCACTTTGCGACGTTCTGCCTGGCGGCGTTTGTCTTTCTCTTCTACACGCCAGTCGGTGCTTATCGCGATCTCGATCTGGCCATCGCCTTTCTCGACAACGCGGCGCTGATTCTCTTTGCACCGCTGTTTTTGCACTTCTGTGCGCTCTACCCGTCGAGACAACAGCTCTTTGCGACTCGACGATGGCGTTCGGTTTGGCTTTACGTGCCGGCGTTTATGCTGCTCGCGTTGACAGTCCTCGTGTTGTTGCGGGATGAGCTGGCCAAGGGCATCTCAGCTTTCGGAAGAATTCCTGTTTCAGAACAAGCAATCGGCTTCCTCTACTGGTTGTACATACTGCATATCGGAGTTGCGCTCATCGCGGGTGCGGCGCTGCTCGTGCGGACTTTCGTCAAAGCAAAGAGCACGGTGGTGCGACAGCAGGTGAAGTGGGTTGCGTGGGGCACGCTGCTCTCGATCACGCCATTCATATTTCTCTACGCGCTCGTCTACCTGTTTGGCGCACCCACCGATCGCTGGCTGACTGACGTTGCGATACTGCCGCTCGGCCTGATCCCGTTTGCGTTTGGCTATTCGGTCATGCGTTACCGGCTGATGGACGTGGAGCTCGTGGTCCGACGCGTTTTTGTTTACGCGCTTACCACTATCGCGATCGCGTTGCTGATCGGCGTGGCCGTGTATTACGGCGGCTTCTATGCGTTCGGGACGGACCAGGTAGTTACTTCCGGCGAGATCACCTTGCGCGTTGTCCTCGCAGTGCTCGCGATGGCTGCGATCGTGATGGTCGCGGCGCCTGTGAAAAACTTTCTCCAGGAGCAGGTCGATCGATTGTTCTATGGCGAGCGTTACGACCTGCGAAACAGCCTGCTCGATTTTGGCCGCACGCTTTCCGCGACCACTGCGCTCGACCCGCTGCTCGACGCGCTCGTGCATCGTCTTCAGGAAGTATTGAACGTCGAGCGCGTAGCGATCTTCATCGAGTCGAGGCAGTCGAGATCAGGTTACGTGGTCGCACGTTTTGAAGGTTTGCAGGAGCCGGTTGTTGTACCTCCCGATTTCCGCGAGATGATTCGAGTTCGATCGGCCGAAACCGGTGTGGTTCGCGCTGATGATCTCGATCTCAACGCGCACTCGAATCCTTCAGGCCCGGTGCGACGAGCGCTGCACTACTACGTTCCGTGTGTTGTTCGTGGACGAATGGTCGCGGTGATCGGTCTCGGACGCTCTGTCGATGGCGGGCTGCTTTCGTCTGAAGACGTGGAGATACTTCGCACGGTTTCGGGTTATGTCGCGGTCGCAATCGAAAACAGTCTGCTTTACAAAGACCAGCAGGAGCGCGCCGCCGAGTTGAAGATGTTGAAAGAGTTCAATGAGTCGATCATTGAATCGATCAACGTTGGGCTGTTGGCGGTTGATTTAGACGGACGTGTGACACGTCTGAACTCAGCGCTCGAACACATTCTCGACCTGCGCCGCGATGCGGCTGTAGGCCGGCGAGTCGAGGAGCTGTTCTCAGAAGATTTTGCCGACACGCTCATACAGGTGCTCGGCAAAGATGGCTGGCGCCTCAAAGAGATTCGTAACATCTACAAACTCCACACCGCCACGCGTGGTAATCGTTCGCTCGTGCTAAACATCGCGCTCGCTCCGCTGCAGGACGGACAAGGCCAAACCGGCGCGCTCGTCGTTCTGGAAGATGTGACTGCGCGCATCTCGCTCGAAGAACAATTGCAACAGCGCGAGAAGCTCTCGTCGATCGGTTTGCTCGCGGCTGGCGTGGCTCACGAAGTGAACACGCCGCTGACTGGCGTCTCGTCTTACACGCAGATGCTGCTCGGCATGCTCAACGAGAACGATCCGAAGCACGCGCTACTTCAGAAGGTGCGCACGCAGGCTGAGCGAGCAACGAATATCGTCAACAACCTGTTGAACTTTTCACGCACCGGCAGCGCGACTGAGTTTGCCGAAGTCGATGTGGCGCGCGTGCTCGATGACACGTTGCAGCTACTCGAGCCGCAACTGCGTCGCAGCCAGATCGAGATCGTGCGACGTTACGATAAAGACGCGCCCGAGGCTTACGGCAACGCCGGCAAGCTGCAACAGGTCTTCACCAACCTGATCCTCAACGCGCGCGATGCGATTCCTGATGGCGGACGGATCATCGTCGCAACCGAAATAGCCGATGACGGATCTCTCGTGGCGGAGATATCCGATACAGGTATTGGCATCGCACCGGAGAACGTGGCGAAGATCTACGATCCGTTCTACACCACCAAAGGTGTCGGACAGGGAACCGGCCTGGGTCTCGCGGTGTCGTATGGCATCGTGCAGGAACACACCGGCCGCATCACTGTCGACAGCACACCTGGCCAGGGCACCACTTTCCGCATCACCTTGCCGAGCGCACGCGTCCGCGCCCGGCTTCAGGCCGTCGGCGACTAGCCTATCCACAGATTGCACAGATTACGCAGAACATCTATGTTTTGCGCTCTGTGGTAATCTGTGTAATCTGTGGACACATTTTGTTTTAACTGATGAAGCCTGAGAAACGTAACTCCCGAAAAGGATCTGTCCTCGTCGTGGACGACGAGGAGATCATGCGCGAGGTGCTCGAGACGCTCCTGAGCAATGAAGGTTATCGCGTCGATCTAGCCAAGACCGGTGAAGAAGGTCTCGAAGCCTACGGCCGCCGCGCGTACGACGTCGTGCTGCTCGACGTCTCCATGCCCGGCATCGGCGGACTGCGCGCGCTCGAAGAGTTTTTGAAGATGGACTCGGATGCGGTGATCCTGATGATCACCGCTTACGCGACTTTCGACACTGCCATCGCAGCTTGGGAACGCGGCGCCTTTGGCTGCATCAGAAAGCCTTTTCAGAACGAACAGATCACGGCGACGATCGCCGCCGGCATTAAACGACGCCGGAAAGAAGAAGAGCGTCGCACCCTGCGGCGCGCGATGAGTAAGGCCGTCGATCGCGGCGAGATCGTCGGGCGCTCCGACGTCATGCACGAGGTTTTCCGGTTAGTCGAACAGGTCGCGCCCGCTCGCTCGACTGTTCTGATAACGGGGGAAAGCGGCACCGGTAAGGAGCTGATCGCTAAGGCGATTCACGAAGCCAGCACGCGCGCAGGCCGTCCATTCGTGACGGTCAACAGCTCGAATATTCCTTCCGAGCTACTCGAGTCGGAGCTGTTTGGTCACACACGCGGCGCGTTCACGGGCGCTGTCGCCGCCAAGAAGGGTTTGTTCGAAGTCGCTGACGGTGGCTCGATCTTCCTGGATGAAATCGGAGATATCCCGCCGGAAACGCAAGTAAGACTCCTGCGCGTGATTCAGGAGCGCGAGTTTACACCGCTCGGCGACACGACACCGCGACGCGTCGATGTGCGCATCATCGCTGCCACAAACATTGACTTGAAAGAAGCGGTGCGGCAGGGAAGTTTCCGCGAAGATCTTTACTATCGACTCGCCGTTGTGCCGATTGAGCTGCCGCCGCTGCGGGATCGCGTCGAAGATATTCTGCCGTTAGCCGGGCACTTCATTCAAAAGTACAACGAGGAAAACGGTCGTAACGTATCAGAGCAGCTCGCGCCTGAAGTACTTGCATTACTCGAGGCGTACTCATGGCCCGGCAACGTGCGTGAGCTCGAGAACACGATCGAGCGCGCCGTCGTAATCGCGCCCGGTGATGAGATCACGAAGGAATGCTTGCGCACGGAGATCAGCGATCCGAAGTCGGTAGTGTCCGGACACCACGACGGCGCGAGCAATGCCGCTGTCGGCGACATCGGACGCGGCATCAACTTCTACGAAGAAGTGCGACGATTTGAGATCGATCTGATCAGGCGGGCGCTCGAACAGACTGGCGGTCATCAATCTCGCGCCGCACGCCTGCTCGGCATGAATGCCACGACGCTTAACTCAAAAATCAAAACTTACAACATCAACCTGAGACCATAGTCACGCGATGAAACGACGCGAACTCGATGGCTGTCCAATCACCGGCGCATTGCAGATGCTGGGTGATAAATGGACGATGCTGATCGTCAGGGAATTGTTGAGTGGTCCAAAGCGTACGATGGAGCTGCTGAACAGCTTGTTTCCGATCAGCAGTCGCACACTCGTGCAGCGCCTGCGCGACATGGAAAATGATCGACTCGTCGAGCGCACTGACTTCGGCGGCAACCCACCGCATATTGAGTACGCGTTGACTGAACGTGGAATGCTGCTGATCCCGCTACTCGAATCTCTGCGCCAGCTCGGCCTGGCTCTGAAGTGCAACGAATGTGAGGACCGGCTGGAACGCGTCGGCGCCTACTGCGAACCCTGCCCACTCAATACCGACATTCCCACCACGCGCCGCCCCAAAGACGAATCAATCGTTTTACTTTAAACTTCCGTATCCGCGGCTAATTCTTCTACTGGCTCCTGATTAGGAATCAGATGGCCGTCGGGCGTGATGATGGCCTTGTGATCCGCTGTGACGTGCTCGCCTTCATCCGTGACCTCCTCACCGCTCGGCATCGCGACTGGCAGGTGGTCCAAAAAGCGCTCGGCATCGATTGCCGACATGCAACCGCTTCCGGCGGCAGTCACTGCTTGCCGGTAAACTGAGTCCTGAACGTCACCACACGCAAACACGCCTGGAATATTTGTCGCCGTCGAATGGCCTGACGTCTTTAAATAACCAACGTCATCCATGTCGAGCTGGCCCTTGAACAAGTCGGTATTCGGCTTATGACCAATCGCCACGAACACGCCCGCACACGGAAAATCACGTTGCTTGCCCGTCTTCAGATTGTGTAAACGAACACCAGTCACGCCATCTTGCTGCGTCCCGAGAATTTCTTTCAATTCAGTGTCCCAGATAAACTCGATCTTCTCGTTTCGGAACGCCTTCTCCTGCATGATCTT